>DIMZ01000086.1:9177-11726 GCA_002425825.1 Cloacimonetes bacterium UBA5553
AAGGCTCTATCCTTGTTACCGGCCCTTCAAACAGCTCACCTACTTCAGGATCAATCGCAATGCCTTTTATCATGTCTTTGGCTTTGCTTATAGAAGCTTTATCCGGGGAAAGAATACGCACGGTACCATCGTCTTGAATGTCAATTTGCACCTGGCACATTTCGATAATGGACTTAATCATCTTTCCAGAGGGCCCAATAATCTCGCCAATCTTCTCCACTGGAACCTTGAAGGATTCTATCCGTGGTGCATTGGGAGACAGGTCTGCCCTTGGTTCGGCAATGCAATCTGCCATTATGTCTAATATCTTGTTTCTTGCTACTTTGGCTTTTTCAAGAGCTAGGCCCATTATCTCTTTGGTTATCCCTTCTATCTTAATGTCCATCTGCATAGCGGTAATACCATCTCTTGTGCCTGCGCACTTGAAGTCCATATCGCCCAGGTGATCTTCCAAGCCCATGATGTCGGTTAACACCACAAATTTATCCCCTTCCATTATCAAGCCATTGGCAATACCTGCTACTGGAGCTTTGATAGGCACACCTGCTGCCATCATAGAGAGGCATCCGCTACAGATAGATGCCATGGAAGAAGAACCGTTTGACTCCAAAGTATCGGCTACTATACGCATAGTATATGGGAAAAGCTCGGTATCTGGAACAACAGCTTTTAGCGCTCTTTCTGCAAGGTTACCATGACCAAGTTCACGACGGCCGGTTGGCCCCATGCGTCCTGCTTCACCAACGCTGAAAGGAGGGAAGTTATAATGTAAATAGAAGCTCTTTTTGTGTTCGGCTTCCAATCCGTCTATAACCTGCTCATCCTTGCCTCCGCCGAGGGTAACAGTGCCCAAAGATTGGGTTTCACCACGAGTAAACAGAGCAGAGCCATGCACTCTTGGTAACACATCAATTTCGCAGGTTATATCACGTATATCATCCAAACCACGGCCATCAACTCTGTGATGCTTGCTGATAATGGATTCACGAACATAACGTCGAATAAGCTCTTCGAAAGCTTCTTTATATTTCTTTTCATTAGCCAGATAGTCATCTTCGTTTTCAGTACTATACTTCTCTACCAGTTCAGCTTCTGCGGCATCAAAGGCATCCTGGCGTTCCTGCTTGCCGAAGATAACAGCGGCTGCTGCAATCTTGGCTCCGAAATCGCTTTCAACTTTCGCCATAATCTCTTCGGGCATAATGGGAAGCACCACATCAACTTTTGCCTTGCCGCAAGCTGCCACAAAGTCATCTTGCAATGCTACCAGTTTCTTAATCTCTTCATGTCCGGTGTAAACACCATCAAGCATAATCTCTTCGCTTAGCTCATGGGCAGAAGATTCGATCATAACTATAGACTTGCGTCCACCAGCCACCGTTAGATTCATGCGCGACTTCTCATCGATCTCGCTGAAATTGGGATTTACCACAAATTGATCGTCTATGTAACCTACTGTAACACCAGCTATAGGCCCATGAAAAGGAATATCGGAAATGGACAGTGCTAATGATGCACCAAACACTCCCAATGTTGCCGGATCAGTTACGCCATCGAAAGCCAGAACATTTAGCACTACATGCACCTGATTACGAAAGCCTTCGGGGAAAAGCGGACGTATAGACCGGTCGATAACACGTGCCATTAAGGTGGCATCGGTGGTGGGCTTTGCTTCGCGTTTGAAGAATCCACCAGGGATCTTGCCGGATGCATACATCTTTTCGATGTAGTCAACTGTTAAAGGAAAGAAATCCTGATTCTCAGCAGCATCTTTTGACATCGTAGCAGTAACTAATACAGCAGTTTCACCGTGCTGAATATATACGCTGCCATTAGCTTGTTTTGCCATCTTACCGGTTTCCACGATAAGGGGGCGACCGCAAAATTCCATCTCGCGGCGAGTAATATTGAAGTTATGCATAACTTCTCCTTTTTTTACTTATCTGCGGGAGAAGAAGCAATAGGTTGAACAGCACATCCATGGCTGCTTAGCTTATTGCTAATACTCCCGTAATTGAATATTTCCGGGTTAAATAAAGAAAGTGGACCACCCTGTCGAATGATCCACTTTGCTTTGTTTGTCATAATATCTTGGTGAGTTTATTACTTTCTGATACCAAGCGCCTTGATTATACTGCGATAACGATTTATATCCTTACGCTTTAGATAATCAAGAAGGCGTCTGCGTTGCCCGATCAGTTTCAACAAGCCGCGCCGGGTCGAAAAGTCTTTGGCGTGCACTTTAAGATGCTCGGTTATGTCTTTGATTCTACGGGTGAGCATCGCAATCTGCACTTCCGGTGAGCCAGTGTCTGATTCATGGAGTTTAAACTCTACCATGATAGCTGTTTTAGCCTCAGGTGTTAACGGCATTTCATCCTCCAGATGATTTTATGATGTCAGGATTTGGGATAGGCCATTTCTGTAAAGGTTTATTTTGGGTTAATGGGTTAACAGGTTATGGTTAACAGGTGAAATCGATTACGTAGAGCCTAGTGATTCCAGCACGAAAGACATGTATTACTTATTGTCTCTTGAATTTGACCTAA
>DIMZ01000084.1 GCA_002425825.1 Cloacimonetes bacterium UBA5553
GTATTGCTACAGAGGCAACCAATACAAGTATTAGTATCCACTTCATTACAGCACCTCAATGTTGTTTATATACACTTTTGCTATTACATTAGCGGCTTTCTTCAGCATGGCGTTCACTCCGCAATACTTTTCCGTNNCCTTTAACTATCTTGTCCTGGGGCAGGTCATTACCGCTAAACATGAATTTGACTATTATAGTGTGATAGGTTACAGGATGCTCAGATGTAGATTCGGCTTCGCTTACAATCTCAAAATCATAGTCTTTCACCTGCATTTTGCTAAGCACAGATACTATGTCTAAGCCGGAACAACCGGCAAGAGCTGCAAGAAGAAGGGGTTTGGGACGGGCACCTTTATCTTGGCCTCCCCACTGTTCGTCTGCATCCATAAGGATATGATGACCGTTTACTTCGGCATCAAACACCATGTCACCTGTCCATTTGGTTACTACCTTGGTTGACATTAAATCTCCACGTAGGTTTCTTTCAATATCTCTTCGTATTTTTCAACGTAGGCTTTGAAGTGTTTGAAAAGGGTATCGATATCCTTCTCCGGAAGTTTTTTTAGGATGCGTGTTTGCTGATCAACCACGGTCTGCAAGCTGTTTTTTGCAATCTTGTTGCCCTTCTCGGTGATAAGAGCGAACCAGCAGCGGCGGTCTTCCTCTGAAGGTTGACGGGTAACAAGGTGTTTGGCTACTAAATTATCCATTATTCGTGTTACACGGCTGTGTGAGACATTCAGCACCCTAGCAAGTTCATTCATGTTTGCAGGAGCATTGGTCTTGTGAAGATAGTTCAGCAGCATACATTCCATTCTTCCTGCTTGCAGGCAAGATTTTTGTGCGTAATCAATCTCACTCAATACCACTTGAAGACGGGTAATGAGATCATGAAATTTTGCTGAGTAATCAGGCATGTTGTTCTCCTATTTTTTATCATTTTGGTATGTACTAATCAATCGATCTATTTTATCGCGATCGAAGCCCACTACCGGAACGTTATTAACCCAAAGCTGCGGCACGCCCTGTTGACCCGTTTTACGAATCATATCCCTAAGTGCTACAGCATCCTTAGACACATCTATATCTTTAAATTTCAAGCCTTTTTGCTTCAAATAATCTTTCACCTTCCTGCACCAGGCACAGGTTGGAGTACTAAAAACTACTATATTCGGATTCATCGTTTATCGCCTCTCACCATATAATAGCGCAAATATCGAGTGTGGCAAAAACTTTTTTGACGCTCAGAATAAATACACAAACTGCATACATTGGTTTTAGTGGGAAAGTATGTGCGTACTGAAGCCCGTTCAGTAGGTAGTTACAACAAAAAGCTTGCCATAATTTTGTCATTTTCTAATGTGAGTTTATTGCAACAAGGGAGCAGCTATGGCAAACATATTTTTTTGCACCGATTGCGGTTATGAAACTTCCAAGTGGAGCGGAAAATGCCCCGCTTGCGGAAGCTGGAGCACACTGAAAGAATCCACAAAGGTAACAGGCAAAGCGGGTAAGACCGTAGAATTGAATACCGCCACCAAGCCAGAACGTATTATTGACCTTCAGTATGATGAAGTGGCGCGTGTAAGCACAAATATTAAAGAATTTGACCTGGTTATGGGTGGGGGAATAGTATCCGGCATGGTTAGCCTGATTGGCGGTGAGCCTGGCATTGGCAAATCTACACTTATGCTACAGCTTTCCCAATGGATGGGCTTGCAAACCAGAAAAACTCTATATTGCTCCGGTGAAGAAAGTCAGGAGCAGATTCGACTCAGAAGCAAACGTTTAGGCGTGAATAGCGAACACATTTACCTGCTTTGCACCAACGACACCAGCCAGATTATTGATGCCATCGAAGAAAACAAGCCAGACCTGGTGATAGTAGATTCCATCCAAAGCATCAGCATTTCAGCTCTGGATTCGCTCCCCGGCAGCATCACCCAAATCCGTGAAAGTGCAAACCGTCTGCTACGTTGTTCAAAAACCAACGGCATACCGCTATTTATAGTTGGGCACGTTACCAAAGAAGGCTTCGTGGCTGGGCCAAAGATTCTTGAACACATGGTAGATACCGTTTTATATTTCGAAGGCGAATTGCGTAACCAATACAAGATTCTCCGGGCAGTAAAGAACCGCTTTGGCTCCACCAACGAGATAGGTCTATTCGAAATGACCTCCCAGGGCTTAATGCAGGTTAGCAACCCCAACAGCGTATTCCTCAGCCATGAGCATAGCCAGATTGGCACTTCGCTTGGTTGCATAATGGAAGGCAGCCGTAGCTTCATTGTAGAGGTTCAGTCCCTTGCCACAGGCTCAAACTATGGCACACCACAGCGAGTGGTGGTAGGGCTGGAGCAAAAGAAGCTTGCTATGCTGCTGGCAATTATGGAAAAGAATCTCGCCTTATTCCTGCGTAGCAGCGATGTATTCGTTAATCTCGCGGGTGGCATTCGCAGCAGCGATCCCAGCCTCGATCTTGCTGTTCTGGCGGCACTTATCTCCAGCCTGANNGGCTCAGTGTTCATTGGGGAAGTGGGCTTAAATGGTGAAGTTCGTCCGGTTTCCCAGCTCGAAAATCGCATTCGCGAATCCATAAAGCTCGGTTATGAGCGCATATATGTATCAGCAAATGGCAAAACGAAGGCAAACACCAAAGTAACAAAGATTAAAGACATTAAAGCCCTTTTCGCAGCTTTGGAAAGCTGATTTAGGACTTCTTGCCTGAAGGAATAACTAATGAAATACGGATGAAATACGCATCCCATTAGTAATTTATGCGTATTTCATTAGTAATTCGTGCAGGAAAACAGCTGGTATATTGCCCTGACGGCAATTGGCAAATATTGTACATAACGAAAAGGAACACCCTTTGTGTGAGTGTTCCTTTTACATTATTCATCATCCCAAAACCACAGTATGGCTTTTGGGACTTTGTTTTATTACTTCAAATAGCGATTAACCACTTCTAACACTTCGGGTAAATCCATGCCAATTTCCTTCAGATGCTCCACAGTCGGAACGCCTTCCGGTGTCCAGCCTTTACGGCTATATACGGCATCGATAAGCTGTTGATACTGGTCTTCGCGGTATTCGCGCAGAATTTTCATTTTCTCGGCAGTGCTTTTTCCGCTGGGATCCACGCCAATCTTGTCCTTAAGCTGCCCGTCATAACGCTCCACGCGGGAGAGATATTCTTCTTCGGTAACGGGGCCAACCGCACGATATGGCGGTACGTCGTCTATGCGACGGCCCTTACCCATGCGCATGCAGAAAACCTTTTGGAAGTTGTAAACTCGTTCAGATTGCCTAACCAGCATGTGTTTGTCCATTGGCTTGCCGGTAATTGCCTTGTAGATATCCACATAGTTCTGAACGTGCTCGGGCACCTTTGCCGGTTCGTCGGTTTCGGCGTTGTTAGCAGGTTCTATATCGTTCCAAGGCAGCTTGCACAAGCCCTGAAGTCCAAACCAGGTGCGGAACATGGGGAAGTAGTGCAGGGCTTCGGCTTTATCTTTGAAGGTAGGAATGTGATTGTTTACCATGTCCATAAAGATTAGCCAGGCTTCGTCGTGTTGCGGGCCTTTAAGCGCAAGAGTATATCCACCCTGCTGGGCGAGAGATTCTTTGCTCATGTATTGGGAATACTCCAGTCCTTTTGCTTCCATGCCAATGTCTTGCAAGAAGTTCGGGTCTGCGCCATATTCTTCGGCGAAGAGAGTTTTCATAACGCGAACGCCTTTGCCAACGGTTACGCCAAAACCATCGCCGCGTGCCATTTGGTGCAACAGCTCCAGTGCGGCATCGGCATTGCCCCAGGTTAGATCCAGTCCGCCAGTGCGTTCTTTATTCAAAATGCCATTTTCATAGCATTCCATGGCGAATGCGGTGCTGGTGCCGAATGAGATGGTATCCACGCCGTAAGTATCGCAATAGAAATTAATCTCTACCACGTCTTTGGGGTCGAAGATGCCAATGTTGCTTCCGCAGCCTGCTGCTGTTTCATATTCAGGGCCGTCCACACATACTGGCATGCCTTTGTAGGGGCCGGTGCGGGGCTTAAAGTTGTCCACAGCTTTGCAGCAGGAAAGTGAGCAGCCATACCAGCAGCCATCTGCCATACCCTGGGTAAAGAGGGCGGTAAACTCTCTGGAGTGCAAGCCTATAGCCTCCGGCATCTGACCATATTTGAAGTTGCGGATGGGAAGCAGGTCGTAGTCGTTCATTATCTCCATCAGGTGAGCGGTGCCTACTTCGTGCATGTGGCACTGAGTGGCATCACCGGCTTCAATCTCTTTATGCAGCTTCAGTCCTGTTTGTTGCAGTGTGGGTAAATCAACTGGATTGTTAGTGTCCACTTTTAATCCGGAATACTTTACCACCATGGCTTTGATGCCTTTATCGCGGAATACTGTGCCTGTGCCACCGCGTCCTGCTTGTTTCAGACGGGCAACCTTACGGCGTTTGTCCCAGAAAGATAAGTTCAGGCAGGTGATGTTGACATGATCGGCAGCCGTGCCAGTTGAGACTACAGAAACAAACTGGTGTTTATCTGGGCTGTCGGCAAATTCTTTTATCAGTTCTTCGGCAAAGATATGGCTGTTAATCTCTGTGTCGGGAGCAGTAAATATCTGAACCATACCAGTGTCACCATCAATGTAAACTATCACATCTTCTTCGCTCTTACCCTGAAGCTCAATGGCATCCCAACCGGAGAACTTGGCATAAGGGCCAAAATGTCCACCCACGTTGCAATCCACCGGAATACCGGTTAGCGGAGAGATGGTGGTAACAATAGACTTTCCACTGCCGGGATAGCTGGTGTTTCCACATAAGGGACCAAAAGAGATACAGATTTCGTTTTCGGGACTGTTCCATTTAGTGTCGTCTTTCACGCCCTGCCACATAAGATAGAGGTCAAAACCTTTACCACCGACAAACTTGTCGATCATCATGTCACTTACGGGCTTAGATACTATTTCTTTGGTTCCTACGTTTACATATAGAGTGCGGCGATTGTAGCCACGAACTACGGGGGCGAGATCATACTTGAATTCTGCTAAAAGCTTGCGGTTCATCTTGTTCTCCATTTCAGTCGTTTACTATTTTGATGGCATCAGTGGGGCAAGACTTTGTGCAAACACCACAAGCAATGCATTTAAAAGGATTCTTTGCGCCAAAAACAGTGCGCATGGAATCGGTTGGGCATACGCCAATACACATCAGGCAACCTATACAGAGAGATTTGTTTAGCATCACTACACCTTGGGGACTAACGCTCAGAGCCAGGGTGGGGCAAGCTGCCACACAGGTTTGGCATTGGTTGCATACATTCATGTTGGGAGGAGTGCTGCCATCTGAGATAACTATGCAGGACTTATCTACGTTATCCTCTTTAAAATAGAGGTTTGAACATGCACTCTCGCAACTATGGCAAGCAATGCACTTTTCAGGATAGGTTTTTAACACTTTCATCTTGATACATCTCCACTGCTATTATTTGTTTAACTAAAACCAAGTTTTAAATGCGCTGTTATCCAGTCAACTACAATCTTAGCGCAAGCGTGGAACCAATCTGGTAGCCCAATGCTCTGGTTTCGAAAGCTCCCTGAGCCGGTAGCCAAACATTGTTGTGTCTAAAGAATGCGCTAATAACAAAATGACTGGATACATGCATCACCAGGTCGGTGCTGAAGTTAATAAATTCACTACCCTTGCTACCGCTCTGGGTGGCTTTATAATAATCAGCCCCACCAACAGCTTTGAATCTTCCCGAGCCCAGCAGTGCAAGCCGCAAGCCGGCAGTTATTAGCTGACTATCTTGAGAGGGGTTTTTACCCAACACCCATGACGGATTGTAGTATTCTACTTCTAGCTTTTGGTGCTGAAACCCAAGATTCATGCCAACAAAGCGGGTAAAGTTTAATGGCAGCCCAAGCTCTATTGCTGTATCTTTCTGGTTGCATGAGACTCCGTAAGTTTCTTGAGTAAGCACTTTTGCTGAGAATAGATAGCCGGCTTCATCTACCAATGCCAAGGGATTAATCGCCGAGCTTAACCCGCGCAGGGTATATGGCTCCAAATATGGATTCTTGATGCTGGAGCTAACCAAGTAGCCGCTAATCCGCTTGTGTGCACTCCAGCTAAAGCTCTGTCGGTCGAACATGGAAGATTGGCTAGTCCAGTTTGGGGCAACGTGCTTTTCGGGATAACTGATGTCTTCGTACTCTACTCCAAACTCGGAGAATTGTGACCGATTCACTACGCGTTTTGCCAACTGAGCTTTTATTCCGCTAAATCTATTCTCGCCTACCGGGTTTGCATAGCTGTTACTGAAGTCATTGGATAGAGCATAAACGAATATTCTCACATAATCTGCATTGGGCAAGCCCAAGCCAAAGCCAATCTGGTTCATGTCAAGTGTGGTGTTTTGGGAATCGTTCCAAGAATAGCTGTAATGCTTCAGGTATGCCTCAACACCAATATATGGGGAGTATTTAGCCCCA
>DIMZ01000123.1:0-7075 GCA_002425825.1 Cloacimonetes bacterium UBA5553
ATCTGGTGAAAAACCTATCTGTGCTTACCAATGTGCTTACCGGCAGATTGGGATATCACTCTGTGATGTCGCCCTTTAACAAAGAGGATCACGACTTCGCCATGCACAACCTGAAACGGGTGGGACTCCAGGATTATGCCCACAGGCAGGTGAAGCATCTTTCCGGTGGACAACAACAGCGTGTGGGCATTGCCCGCGCTTTAATGCAGGATCCTGCCCTGATTCTTGCAGACGAACCAGTTGCCAGCCTCGATCCCGCCACCGCCGATTCCATTATGCAATACCTTGGCGAAATAAACCGCGAAGGAATTAGCATTATCTGCTCACTACACTTCCTCTCCCTTGCTCGCAGATACGGCAACCGGGTGCTTGCTCTAAAAGACGGCCAAAAGGTATTTGAAGGCTTACCTTCCGAAATAGATAACCAGCGATTTAAACAAATCTACGGCCAGGACGCAGAAGAGATATAAGCATATCAAGTGCATCCTCCCTGAAGTTATTGCAGTATCATTACGGATTCATTGCAGATAAAACCTGTAATGAATCCGTAATGATACTGCATTTTGTTCAGACGCAAAATATGTGAATGCAGTCATACTGAATATTAGTAAAGCTGCATCCCAGAAACAATGCTATAACAGCAAGTTAACAACTCACGAAAAATTAGTGCCCTTACTCAAATTTTCCACTTGACATGTTTTAGCAAGCTTGTTGAGTTGTGCCGAGCTTGAAGATTACTCATATTAGATTAGTTATCTATCTATGAGTGATACATTTACATATTACAGATGGTGGTTGTAATACCACGCTAAAGAGGAGTTATGGACACTAAGCCAAGCAACAAGTTGCTTCCTCCCCTCTTACCCTCTTTGATGAGGCGGGCTACAGCTATGCCCATATCTGCCTTAACTACTACAAATATCGATACCTTGGATATACCCTCGCAATCCCCGATAAAAAACATGAATGAGATATAGCGGAGGAAATATGACCACAACCGGATACGCCAAACTAAAGATAATCATCGCACATTATACTTTTATAGGCAAAGCCGGCAAGGTGCATGCATCCTTCACAGTTTCTTCTCACCCATCAAGATCAATTAGGTGCGCTTCAAACAGGCAGCATCACGATAACAAACAATAATTACCAGATTTACTTCAAGGAGTAATGATGAAGAGATTAACTTTGCTAATGGTCATGCTGTTTATCAGCCTGACATGTATTATGGCTCAAAATATTGGCGAATACACCTATGCAACTTCCACTACCGGAAGTCTTACNNGATATGAGTTCTGCTACTACCTCACTATTAACAGCAGCCACATATCATGACGATGTTGCTTCCGCAGTAACAGACATAGGTTTTAACTTCAAGTATGCAGGCACCTGGTACACCCAGTTCTCTGCCAACTCAAACGGACAAATGCAGCTCGGTTCCACTGCTATATCCGGTGGTGCAGCTTCGCCTGCTACAGGTATAGCCAGGTTTGCACCGATATCGGGAGACAATGCTATTCGCGCAACCGGTACACTGCATTATAAGGTGACAGGAAGCAGCCCAAACCGCATTTTGGTTGTGGAATGGAAAGACCTCCGGATACCCTTCAATGCTGCGGCCGAAACAGGCACTTATTGCACAATGCAAGCCCTCTTATACGAAGGCACATATAAGGTTGAATTCATTTACGGAACCATGTACAACATGGCTACTACAGCTTCAAGCCGCGGCGTATATATAGCAAACAGCAATGTTGCTGGCACAGTTGGTAACATTACAACAATTACAACCACGCCCACCTGGACAAACACGGGTACCTCAGTGGTAACCACTTCCTTCCCCTTAAGTAGCGCAATGGCAAATCTGAGCAGTGCTGCTGATGGTGAAAGAAGAGTGTTTAGTTTCACTCCTCCTGCAGCTACAGCCTTACCAAATGCTGCAATAGCTCTTACCCCTGCTGATGGTGATTGGGCTTTATTAGGCTCCTCACTAAGCTGGAACAACGGCAGCACGGCTAGCGGAGCTTTTGTAGATTCCTATGATGTCTATTTTGGACTATCTGCATCACCTGCGTTTGTCCAAAATCAAGTATCACGTACATATACTCCCACACTTGCTCCATCAACCACTTACTACTGGAAAGTAGTTCCCAAAAATAACTTGGGAGATTGCCCATCTGTCCCAACTTGGAGCTTCACTACACCAGCTACCGCTCAATTGGCAGAAAGTTTCGAAAGCACCACTTTCCCGCCTGCCGGATGGACAAACCCAGGCACATGGTCTCGCAGCACATTATACGCAAGGAGCGGAGTAGCAAGTGCAAGTAGATTTGGCTCTACTTCTCTGCAGTATATCCTTTCCGGTCCCAAAGTAACCATAACATCCAGCAGCGTTCTGGATTTTTACTATGCCGGCAGTAGCTTAACCGCTGCAAAACTGCAGGTTGTATATTCTCCAGACCGTAGCACATGGACCCAGCTTGGAAGCGAAATCGTTCCCACAGTCATAAACACATTTGCACGACATCAGGTGGACTTAAGCTCCCTTGCCGGCCAGAACCTTTTCATCGGCTTCCGCACCGGATTAGGCGCAGCTACAAGCTATGTCGATTTGGTTGTTGGCCCCGAAATCACAGCTGAAGCTCCCGGTCCCGTGACCCTGAGCCTTCCTGCTGATGCAGCCACATCAGTAAACGAAAGACCTGCTTTCTCTTGGGCTGCCCCCACAACTGGCGGTATACCTACAGGTTATAAGATTTACTGTGATACCAACAGCAACCCAACTACATTAATCGGTACAGTTACAGGTTCAGGTACCCTAACCTTTACTCCAACCACTGCTTTAGCTTATAGTACATTGTATTATTGGACTGTTGTAGCCACAAATGGTACGGGAGATTCTACAGCTCCTGCTCCACGTAGCTTCACAACTCGTCCCGATCCAGTAGTTTCTACCTTCCCCACAGTTTGGGATTTTGGCACACTCGCCACCGATCCCTTCCCTCCCACTAACTGGACAAAACACAGTGGTGTGCTTGCAAGCCCAACCGTACTTGGCGCAGCAGGAACCGGTAGCTGGGTTCAAGACGACTGGAGAAACATCACAGCTCCAGCTAACAAGGCTGCAAGAATAAACATCTACAGCACCAATAACGGCTGGTTAATCTCCCCGGCCATCGCCGTACCCGGAAATAACTACGAGTTAAGATTCGACGTAGCCTATATGGCCTATGGCAATAACAACGCTCCTGCAACTACAGGCACAGACGACCAGTTTATCGTCCTCATTGGCGATGGCACAAGCTGGACTCCTGCCAACATCGTACGTCAATGGGATAATGCCGGTTCACCTTATGTGTTGAATAACATTCCTCCCGCTGGCATGTCTGTGTCTCTGCCCTTAGGTTCTGCCGGAACCAAGTACATTGCCTTCTATGGCATCTCTACTGTTGCCAATGCAGATAATGACCTCATGGTAGATAACATCGAAGTGCGTCAAATACCTGAAGTTGCCATTTTCAATTATTCACCTTCAAGTATAAACTACCCCTTTGTTGCTGAAAATGGCACATCAGAATACTCAAACGTAGTAGTAACTAACGTTGGTGGTGCTACATTGAATCTAGCTGCAGGAGACATCAGTTTAATCGGTGAACATGCAGATCAATTTGGCTTTACCACTGCTGGCTTACCTGCTGCTCTTACAGCTGGACAAAGCGTAAACATCCCTGTTCGTTTCCAGCCAGATAGAGAAGGCGCAAAAACAGCAACCCTGCGCATTAGCTATGCCGGCACAAACTACGATGTAGCTTTAAGTGGCTATGCATACGGCCCAAGCAACCTGTATGAAAGCTTTGAAGCTACTGCATTCCCTCCCGCCGGCTGGGCAAATCCAGGCACCTGGAGCAGAAGCACATCTTTCTTTACCCAAGGTATAGCCTCTGCATACAAGTTCACATCTACTAGTGAGAGCATCCTCTCTACTCCTATGCTTACTATGAATGCAGAAAGTGTAGTGATGTTTAAAGCTCGTACATCATCTACAAATGCAGACCAACGCATTCAGGTGAAGTATTCTACAGACCGCACAACCTGGACAAATATCGGCGCACCTATTGCGCTGGCAAGCAACGCTGCCTTTGCCACTTTCAGTGTTGACCTTAGCGCTTTGGCAGGTAATAATTATTACATAGGTCTGGCTGCTTATGCAGTTTCAACCACTGGTAGCATATATGTTGATGAACTAATAGCTCCGGCTGTCACTCCTCTTGCTCCCGGAACCGCTACTTTAGTAGCTCCGTTGGACGCAGCAGTAAACCAACTTCGTCGTCCCACACTGTCCTGGAATGCTCCAACTTTAGGCGGCATCCCAACAGGTTACAAGATTTATTGTGATACCAACAACCCACCCACAACCCTTGTAACTACAGTGACAGCCTCTCCATACGCCTTCACCAGCGATTTGGCATGGGCACAAACCTACTACTGGATGGTTGTACCCACCAACGCAACAGGTGATGCCACAGGCAACACTGTACGCTCGTTTACAGTTATGGCTGATCCTACCATTTATGTAACTCCAGGCACTCCCTACTCCATGAACTTCGATGGTATGGGCAGCACCTTCCCGCCCACCGGTTGGAGCAGATTAGACGGCCTCTACGGTGGAACATATACCGCAGGCACATACTGGGTGCAGGATGATTGGTTAAATGTTACTACCCCCACTAACAAGAGTGCCAAAATGAACATTTATAGCACAGACCGGGGTGGATTCTTAATTACTCCTCCAGTAAGTATTCCGTCTACCGGCTATGAACTGAAATTCGATGCTGCCTTGTTGGTTTGGAATGGCACCACTGCTCCTACTACTACCCAGGCCGATGACAGATTCTTAGTGGTAATGAGCGATAGCCCCACGATGAGTAACCCCACTATCCTTAGGGAATGGAACAACACAGGCTCACCATTCGTGTATAACAATATCCCTCATACCGGTGCAAACTATACCATTGAACTTACAGGCGTTAGCGGAATCAAATACTTCGCTTTCTATGGTGAATCTACTATTACCGGTAATGGCGATAATGACCTGATGGTAGATAATGTTGTGCTGCGTCAGATTCCTGCTGGAGCACCGCATAACGTTACCTTAACTTCACCCGCAAATCAGGCTACTGGCATTAATCCTGCCAATGTAAGCTTAGCATGGTCTCCTGCAGTTACAGGCGGATCCCCCACAGGTTATACCATCCTGGTTGGTGAGTATCCCATTGATCCCGCCAATAGCTATTATGGCGACTACGAGTACGAAACCACAGGCACTACCTTTAACTTAAGTGCCACCGATATCGTGCTTGGCTACAATGCTACCTGGTATTGGGCTGTTTGGCCATTCAATGGGGATCCCCGTGAATATGCCGACGAATTCGACCCCAGCTTCAGGGTGTTCTCGTTCACAACCATTCCCGATCCTCGCATTATTAGCCTGCCCTACACCCAGAACTTTGATGGCGTAACAGCGCCCGCACTTCCAATAAATTGGACAGCATATACCAATAGCACAGTATCTCCTACCTCCGTGTATGTAAGAACAACAACCACCTCACCCAATACCTCACCGAACAGCGTTGGCTTCTATAATGCTGCAGATACTGCCGCAAATCTAATGCTAATCGCTCCTCAGGCATTGGTTAACCTCAACACAATTAAAATGACCTTCTGGGCAAGATGGAGCAGCTACAGTTCATCATTACAGGTTGGAACTGTATCCGACCCTGCTAATCCCGCTAGCTTCACCGCGTTCCAAACTGTACCCCTTACAAGTACTCTTACTCAGTACACAGTGAACTGGTCTGCCTATGCAGGTACCGACCAATACATAGCCTTCAAGTCTGTAACCCCCACCACCTATTCCTACATCTATTTCGATAGCATGAACCTTAGCGCGCTGGTTGATTACGATTTGATGGCAACTGCAATTACAGGCCTGCCTTANNTACGGCTTCGTTGGCACCCCCGTTACTCACAGCGTAACCGTGGTAAACAACGGAACCCAGACAGTTAACTCCTACAACGTACATCTTAAGAGAATTGGTGACGACCGCTATGCTTCACTGCCGGTAAATACACCTCTGGCACCCGGAGCATCTGCTGTTCACGAAATCACTTGGACACCAACTTCGGTTACTTCCTTTGATATCCAAGGCGAAGTTGAATACACTGGCGACATGGTTCCTGCCAATAACTTCACCCCCACCAATCTTGGCTTTGGCGTGTATCCTCAGGGTGCATTGGTTGAAGGTTTCGAAGGTGGCGTGATGCCTGAAGGCTGGACTGTCCGTTCTGCCGATGGTGGAGTATATAACTGGGAAGTACTTGCCTCCGTGCCCCGCACCGGAACCTATTCTGCCCGCGTACGCTGGGAATCCACCAGCCTGCAAAATGATGACTGGTTAATAACCCCTCCCTTGCAGCTGAGCAGTTCCATAATGGATCAAATCAGCTTCTGGATGGCAAGAACCAGCACATCATGGCCGGAACCCTTCGAAATTAGACTCTCGACCACTACCAATGAAATCGCTGCTTTCACCGTACTTCTTGAAGCCGGTGATATGAATGCAGTTCCGATTAACACCTACATCCAAAAAACATACAACCTGGATGCTTATGGCGATGCAGTTGTATATATTGCCGTTCGTTATATCGGCTTAGACGATTACTACCTGCATGTAGATGATTTCGTTGGACCTCCCAACTACAATCCTATCGTAGTGATTGATGCTCCTGTGGTAACCATTGAAACTTCAGGCGCAAACGTTGTGCTGAACTGGGCAGCCGTTCCCAATGCAACACTTTACAAAGTGTATGCTTCCAATGACCCCTACACTGGCTTCACCCTGCTTGGCACCACCGCCAACCTTAGCTATACAATTACTGCTCCCGCAGCAGCAGCTAAGTTCTATCAGGTTACTGCCACTAACGAAGCTCCCGCAGCAGCCAAACGCCGCGCTCCCTCAGCAGAGGAACAACGCCGTTTAGACGCCCAGGAAGCATTGCTTAAGCAATAAGCAAT
>DIMZ01000123.1:7105-7288 GCA_002425825.1 Cloacimonetes bacterium UBA5553
AGCCCCTTGTCGCATGCGATAAGGGGCTTTTTATATCCCTTCTTCCCTGCTGCTATAGGCTAATCTTTTGCCGAGTTCAGAATAATCTCACATAGTAGCGAAGTGAGACGTTGAATTACATATTGTTGCCACCCAGTTCTGCCATTTTTAGGTTCACCGCAACACTTTTTGAGTTAAACAAAA
>DIMZ01000123.1:7303-8997 GCA_002425825.1 Cloacimonetes bacterium UBA5553
AACCAGACGCTGCGCTGTCGCTTGAGTAAAGCCTAAGTCTGGAGTCTTTCTTCGACCTGTGCAGTTGACGAAAAGCAACACATTTACTTCTCGTAATCTGTTTTTTATCTATAGCAAGCTTGACATGATTTGTGTAATAGATATATTAGGTTCTATAGAGCTTTGCCGTCTGCTGATAAGCACTTATGCTATCTCAGGCTGGCTGGCATAACGAATACCACTTAGGTGGGATTCACAATTTCTGATGTTGTTGCAGTTTGCAGCCAAAGGAGATGATGATGTTTTTTGGTTTTATGCCCTTTACTTCAAGCAGCCCAATGCCATGTGGCATACAGCTAAGAAGAGTAGGAGCGGTTTGCCAAAATGCATCTATTCCCCAAGCCCTTTGCTGCACTTTGTATCCCCAATTTATCGCCATGCGGAGCCCGGTC
This sequence comes from Cloacimonetes bacterium UBA5553, assembly GCA_002425825.1. GTDB lineage: Bacteria > Cloacimonadota > Cloacimonadia > Cloacimonadales > Cloacimonadaceae > Cloacimonas. Next base: position 7,735 of record DIMZ01000123.1, read on the forward strand.
TGTCCGGAATCCGCTAATAAAGTAAGTAGCAAACAAACAAATGTCTGTGAATCCGGAAAAACACAAACCCCATACGAATTGCACTCTAGAACTAATAATCATCGCACATTATTACTAACTGCGTGCCTTCGTGATGCTGTTTGTGCTTTCCCCACCCCCTTAACAATCAAAAACAAACAAAGCATGCTCCCGCTTTCGAATGTGAAAACCCCATTTCGTAACAGGTTTTGCACATACATGGGAACCAAGGAGCAGAGCGTAATTTAGTGTATTTACATAACTCTTCGAGAGAAACATCTAAGATAAGGAGTTTTCTTACTATGAAGAAATTATTACTATTAGCCTTAGTGCTCATGCTGTCAGTTCTGGCCTTTGCCGATGTAGTTATCGGTACAGGTACTTTAACTCAGTATTATCCGATGAGCACATATTATAATTGGTACAGATCGGCATCATTATACACTGCAGCCGAAATCAATGCTTCGGGTACTATCACAGACTTAAAGTGGTTTTGCAGCACTGCCAATACCACAACAAGTTTCCCCATCAAGATATATATGAAGCATACAGATGCCACAGTATTAACTACCGATACCTGGGCAAACTATTCTACAGGTGTTACCGAAGTATTCAATAGCACTCTTGCTGTTAATGCAACCGGATGGTTTAATTTCGACATCACCGATTTTGCATATAATGGCACTCAGAACCTGATGGTGCTGGTTGAAAGCGGAAGTGCTGCTTATGTGAGCCCTTATTCGCAATGGCGCTATACTTCTACTGCCACAAATATGTTTGCCAGAACACAGCTCGATGGTTCCACTCCTCCTGCTTCTATTACGGCAAACGCCCTCAGACCCAACATCACTTTTGTGGGTATCACTACTGTTGCCCCTCCTGCACCCAGCACAATTGTATCTCCTGCAAATGCCGGAACCGGTATTATGGAGAATGCAACCCTTAACTGGAATGCCTCTTCACTTGCAACGAGTTACAAGCTGTATTTCGGAACAGACAATCCCCCCACAAACCTTGTTAACGGAACAAACTTAGGTAATGTAACCACCTACGATCCTCCCGGTAACATGCTGTTCAACCAAACTTACTATTGGCAGGTTGTTCCCACCAACGTGTATGGTGATGCCACCGGATGCCCGGTGTGGAGCTTCACAACCCGTCTGGATCCTACTGTAAGCACCTTCCCCACTGTTTGGGATTTTGGCACACTCGCCACCGATCCCTTCCCTCCCACTAACTGGACAA
>DIMZ01000233.1:0-302 GCA_002425825.1 Cloacimonetes bacterium UBA5553
AATAAATCTGTAATGATACTGCCATTTATGTAAAGACTAAGTAAACATCAACAAGCCGGTGAGAGAATGCTTGACAGCTTCAATGCTTTTTGAGATAAGGATTTGTTATGAAAAAAGTCAGGCTTTTCTCTTGTGAACTGAAACGCTATCGGGAACCTACTGCGCCACTTTGCGCAGTTTGCCCCCGTATCTTTAAGTGCATGAGCTTCAGAGCCTGGCACAAGATTAATGCAAAAGAATACCTGCAATTCATTCTTGAAATATGTAAGAAATTCCCAGATAAATACGAAATGGAGGTTCAC
>DIMZ01000233.1:334-1803 GCA_002425825.1 Cloacimonetes bacterium UBA5553
TCATGGCAGAGAAGCAATCATTCGTCCAAATAGTGGACATGACCACCGGAAAAATAGAGAAGGTGGTAAACCTAAACGAGATTGAAGCTATGAGTGCTGAGGAAAAGCTTTCCCTTTCCCGCAGCAAAAACCTGTTTGTAGTAACCCACCGCCTGGAGCCTATCGTAAAAGTAGAGCTAAAAAAGTCGGTGATAAGTGCGCCAATTCTGTTCTCCGAGCCGGTTGCCGAGGCACAAGAGCCCATCCAGGAGATTACCCAATTGCCCTTGGAAAGCCCCAAGCCGAGAACCAAACGAAGCCCCAAGGCATAATATCAGCCTTAGCTGGCATCAAAATTTCGTTTTACAGAATAATGCCATTCAAAATAATGGCACCAAATGCTATAGTTGGCGATAAGTATGCTGTAATACAAAGCATAACTGCCAAAGGGAGATAATATGTTTACTCTAGACGAAAAACATCTGGACGAGGCGAAGCAAATTGCCAAAGCCCATCGTAAGAAAAAGAGCTGCGATAATTGCTATGACCGCGGTTGGATTGGCGTGTCTGAACAAAACTTGCTGGTTTTATGCACACGTTGCGTAGATATGGATAAAGCTGTGGATGCATGGAAAGAATATGTGTCTCAACACGAAGACCTGAAAGAGCATTTTAGCGAGCTGTTTGAAGAAAAGCCCGTGGATACCGCTGAAAACCAGCCCAAAGCTCATACCCACGAACATCAGAAGCTTAGCCCAAACCCCAAACAGACCTTTTCACCAGGGAATAGACGCACAGGCCATTCGAAGAAGATCGGATAACAAAGCAGCTTGGAGCCTAGCAATTATTGGCAATAATGGAGTATCCCCTTAGGGGCTGTTTGCGCATAATTGGCAGATTTGATACTAATAATGAGATGAGATTGTATGTATAAAAATATAGATTTGAAAGAGAACCCGCGTGCTTTGGAAGCACGGGTTAGCAAATACTGGAAAGAGCATGATCTTGCCCAGAGAAGCATAGATGAACGTGAAGGTTGCCCGCAATTCGTGTTTTACGAGGAGCCCCCCACCGCTAATGGCAAACCAGGTATTCACCATGTGATGGCACGTACTCTGAAAGACGTAGTGTGCCGCTACAAAACCATGAACGGCTTCCAGGTGAAGCGGAAAGCCGGATGGGATACGCATGGGTTGCCCGTGGAAATCGAAGTGGAAAAACAGCTTGGATTGGAAGACAAGAAAGGCATAGAAGAATACGGCGTAGAAGAATTCTGCCGTAAATGCCGGGATTCTGTGTTCAGCTACGAGAAGCTATGGCGCGAAATGACAGAATTGATGGGCTACTGGATAGACCTGGATGATCCTTACATAACGCTTAGTAACAACTACATCGAGTCTGTTTGGTGGATTTTGAACAACTTCTTTGAGCGTGGTCTGATCTATAAAGGCAACCGCATTGTTCCCTATTGCCCAAGCTGTGGCACCCCT
>DIMZ01000233.1:1825-2067 GCA_002425825.1 Cloacimonetes bacterium UBA5553
CTAGCGCAGGGTTACAAAGACGTGGAAGACCCTTCCGTATTTGTAAAATTCAAAGCATTAGACGAAGAAAATACATATTATCTGGCATGGACAACCACGCCCTGGACGCTTATCTCCAATGTCGCACTTGCGGTTAATCCTGATGAGCTGTATGTAAAAGTGTTGCACGGAAGCGAATACCTGATACTCGCCAAAGCAAGGCTAGCCGTGTTGGGCGAAGATTATAGCATAGTATCTGAGCG
>DIMZ01000233.1:2095-2343 GCA_002425825.1 Cloacimonetes bacterium UBA5553
ATTGGCAAAGAGCTTGAACGCCGCAAGTATGAGCCGCTGTTTACCTTTGTGCCCACCGATAAACCCGCCTGGTACATAGGTCTTGCCGATTATGTAAGCATGAGTGATGGAACCGGAATTGTGCATACCGCTCCGGCATTTGGTCAAGACGACTACACCCTGGGTAGGAAATATGACCTTCCCTTTGTTCAGCCTGTGAATGCCGAAGGCAAGTTCATAGATGCTGTAAGCCCCTGGGCAGGCGTGTT
>DIMZ01000233.1:2359-6200 GCA_002425825.1 Cloacimonetes bacterium UBA5553
AAAACAAGCCGATAAAGACATAATCCGTCACCTAAAGGAATCTGGAAACCTCTATCGCAGAGAACAGATAAAACACAGCTATCCTCATTGCTGGAGATGCACCAGCCCCTTAATTTATTACGCAAGAGAAAGCTGGTATATAAAAACTACAGACTTTAGAGAGCAGCTAATAGAAAACAATCGCAAGATAGCCTGGTATCCACCTTTTGTGGGCGAGAAACGCTTTGGTGACTGGCTGGAAAATAACGTGGACTGGGCACTTTCACGCGACCGCTTTTGGGGAACACCGCTAAACATCTGGGTATGCCGTGATTGTGGCAAGAAACACTCCATTGGCTCAATAGCCGATCTGGTGAAACAAGGTAAAATGGAAGATGGCTCTGCTGTGCCGGAAGACATAGACTTGCACCGTCCCTGGATAGATAATGTAAGGCTTAGCTGCACCTGTGGCGGCGTTATGGATCGCACCCCGGAAGTAATAGACTGCTGGTTTGACAGCGGCTCTATGCCCTTTGCCCAATGGCATTATCCCTTCGAAAATGCCGATATATTTGACACAGAGCTCTTCCCTGCCGATTTCATCTCCGAAGGCATAGACCAAACCCGCGGATGGTTTTATTCCATGCTAACTATTTCCACCATTCTAAAGGGAGTATCCAGCTATAAAAGCTGTTTGGTAAACGATCTCATTCTGGACAAAAACGGTCAGAAAATGAGTAAATCCAAAGGCAACAGCGTTGATCCCATTGAGCTAATGCACAATTATGGTGCCGACGCAATCCGCTGGTACCTGCTGGAAGTAAGCCCACCCTGGGTGCCCACCCGTTTCGACGAAGACGGCGTAAAAGAGATACTTGGCAAGTTCGTTGGCACACTAAAGAATGTGTATTCATTCTATGCCACCTATGCCAATATCGATAGCTTCACCGCCTCAGACTATCCCTACGATTGGGAACGCAGCGCCGAAATAGACCGCTGGATTATATCTCGCCTGCATAGCCTGATAATCGACGTGCGTGCCTGGACAGATGATTATGAATTCACTAAGGCTGTGCGCGCCATTCAAAACTTTGTGATAGACGAAGTATCAAACTGGTATGTTCGCCGCAGCAGACGCCGTTTTTGGGCCTTTGAACTTACAGAAGACAAAGTGGCAGCATATAGAACCCTGTATCAGGTGCTGGCAGAAGTTAGCAAGCTTATTGCTCCCTATGCACCGCATTTGGCAGATGAGCTGTTTATNNTCTGGGCGGAAAAAATAGCGTTCACTTACAAGATTACCCAGTTGCGATTAATAAGTATATAGACAAAGCCCTGGAAAACAAGATGCAAAGCGTTATCGACGTGGTATCGCTGGGACGCGCTGCACGTAATGATTGCCAGATAAAAACCAGACAACCGCTTGGCGAGATGTTCGTTCCTGCCAAGCTCAAACCAGCTCTGATTGACATGCTCGATCTGGTGAAAGAAGAAGTGAATATCCATACCATAAGCTTTGTTAGCGAAGACGATGGCTTTGTTCAATACGAGCTGAAGCCTGATTTCAAAGTGATGGGGCCTAAGTATGGAAAGCTGATGAAGCAGATTGGTGCTGCCCTTAGCAAGGTTACAGGCTCAGAAGCCCTGCAGCAGTTCCAGAACAGCGGTGTATTTACTCTTCACCTGGAACAGGAAAGCCTGCAACTGCTTCCTGAAGACCTGGTTGTCCACATTCTTCCCCGTGAAGGTTACGTATTTGCCAATCAAAAGGACTTGTTCGTTGCCCTTGACACTCGTATGACCGATGCATTAGTTAATGAAGGACTTGCCCGTGAGCTGATAAATAAGATTCAGTTTACCCGCAAAGACCTTGGACTGGAAATAATGGACACAATAAGCCTTAGCATTGTAGCCGATGAAGAAGTTCAAGTGGCTTTACATGAGCATAGGGATTACATTATGAGTGAAACGCTGTGCAATAGCCTGGAGCTGGCTGCTATGCAAGATCCTGCTATGGTGCAAGTGGATATAAACAGCCATGAAGTATGGCTACTTGTAGAGAAGCAATAATAATACTGAGTCAGGATAGATGTGGAGGATACAATCGCTAATTTCTGCTTGAACTGCGGTAACGCTCTTCCTGTTAAGGCGAAGTTTTGCCCAAACTGCGGGGAGGACATACTAAGCAGCGGAGCTACACCCACACAAAACACACCGAAACCTGCAGAACCGGTTGTAGAACCTGGAACAAATAATTCTCACCAAACTTCGCATTACTATACCATATTGGAACCTGGAAGTGATTTTAACGGATACAAGATTGTCCGGCTGATGAACAAAGACACCGAAGGCCTGAAATATATCGGACAAAAAGGCGATAAGCAGTATATAATAAAGCACTTCTTTAAGTCCAGCATGGCGAATATGGACTCTCTGTTTGGCTTACAGATGAGGTTTCAAAAGCTTAATCATCTAAAAAACAAACACACTGCCAAAGTTGTGGAAGTAAACCCGCATCACGACCCGCCCTACATGGTTGCAGAGTTCATCCACGGTGTTTCATTGGCGCATATCAAGCAACACAATCCCGAAAGGCTGAATGAGGAGTTTATCCGTCATATTGCCCCGCAGCTAATAAAAACTGCCATGGCTATTAGAGAACAAGGGTTAACTATAGCCTTACTGGCTCATGCAGGCATTATGATCGATGATAACAACGATGCTATCATCCTATCGTCTGGCATCACTTATGAAGATAGAGACGAGCGGGAGGACTTGTTCGTTCTGGCAGCATTGATGGCGCAAGCTCTGTCACATAACAGTATGTATAAAACCATCTATAGCACAGAAATGCTTAATGCCCACAAGTATTCCTATATTGCCGGAATAAGCGTGTCGCTAAACAAGGTGCTAAGCGAGTGTTTACACCGCAATATGCTTCAACGCTATATGGGTTTCAAAGCGTTTCTGGCAGCCATAGAAGCTCTGCCCCCATTGGAGCAGGATGAGATTTGGAAGATTCAGGAGTCTACCAGCTTAGCCCAAATGGAGGCTGTCAATAGTGTAGAGAAGCCTAAAACTCATATCGAATTCGGGTTTTGGGTGCTTATCATTCTTATTATCGGATCACTGATTTTTATATTGAACTCAAACTTCTTCAGCGTGCTTTTTGGGGGTAAAGGCGACACATTGCAACTCACAGGACCCATATTAGGTATCTCTACCCGGGATACACTTAGCACTGAAGTGATTGTAGATTTACCCCGTAGCGGCAGCCCCCTGAAAACCACTTATGGAGAGCTAAAAACAAGCCAGGGGGGCGATAAGCCTGATTTTAGAAGAAGCGTTCCAAGTACCAGACCGGCACAAAGCCCAAGCACCGCCACTACCAGCAGAACTAAAATACCAACTAACATGGTACGGATTGAAGCTGGGACTCTTGGCTTTGGCAGACTAAAGGAAAACCTGCACCACAATGTATCTCTATCTCCATTCTACATCAGCAAGCACGAAGTAACCCAAGCTGAGTGGAGCGTATTCATGAAGCCAGCAAATAGCTCTACATTTGGAGACAATTTACCAGTGGACAACGTAAGCTGGTTTGACATAGCTATCTATTGCAACGGCCGNNCTCCTGCATATAAGATTCGTGGAGTTGGCGCATCACGTGTAGTAACCTGTGACTTTAAGGCAAATGGCTATAGATTGCCTACCGAAGCAGAATGGGAGCTAGCCGCAAAAGCGGGGCAGCTATATAATTACAGCGGTTCCGACGATCCCTATGAAATAGGCTGGTATCGTGAAAACAGCGGTGGTAAGATACGCACCATCGGGACCAAAAGCCCAAACAGCTTTGGATTAT
>DIMZ01000234.1:0-7252 GCA_002425825.1 Cloacimonetes bacterium UBA5553
CAAGATATCGGTGAGTATGATTCCGATACAGTACTTCAAATCACGTGTAATAATGCATTAAAAGCACTTACCATCCTTCCCACCGAGTTATCAATAATACCACATGGCAATGAGATTATGGAAATGTTCACATACAAGACTGATGAAACCTTGATCGATGCAAGTATGGATGAATTATACAAAAGATACAAAGCAAACCCAGTAATTAAACTGACAAATGGAAGTTATCTAGTTCCAGTCCTAATCGATCTGTATCAAGCCGTTTATAATCGACCATTTCATCTGATGATTAGTGACGATGCGTACACTACCACTGCTGGCACAAATCGGGGGATATCTGCTGAGAAAATAGTCTATTCCCTGTTATCTAAAGTGTTTGGAGAAAGCAACACGTTTAGGTCAGTTAACTTGATTAAAGGAAAGAACTCATTATCTGATATCGATGTTTTATGTGTTTGCGGTAATTATGCATTAGTTGTGCAAGTCAAATCAAAACAGCTTACTATGACAGCTAGAACCGGGGACAATGAGAAATTCGCCAAAGATTTTAAACTTGCATTTCAGGATGCCTACGACCAAGGTCTGGTGTGTCGAAGGGCACTATTAGCAAAGGATACAGTTTTTATCCGGAAAGATGATAACAAGGAAATCAAGATTGGTAACCTCAAGGATGCATTCATACTATGTGTTTCTACCGATAATATAGCAGCAATCTCTTTTTTAACTGCTGCAAATATTAGAAGGAAGCAATCTGACCATTATCCTATCGCAGTATCAGTCTTTGAACTAGAGATATTTACACACTACCTGAATAAACCCGAGTTATTCTTATATTATATGAGGCAGCGAACTAGTATTGATGATCGGCTTCATGCTGTTAACGAGATTTGCGCTTTAGCTCATCATCTGATCCATAAAATATGGGCTTCTAGTCAATACTCAAAAATGATTATTGACCAGACATGTGCATCATTCGTTGATAAAGACTACTACGCTTNNCTTTTAAAAATTCAATACCTCTTGAAAATGCGGATGACACTTTCAACACTAGGTGGCATAATAAAGATTTCGATGCGGTATGCGATGCAATAAGGTCGTTTAGACACTCAAATAGTACAGACATACTGTTTACGTTGTTAGATTATAGTAGCGGGTCAATCGATTCTATGATGGATAAATTTGCATTATGTAGAAATCAAACCGAACAAGATCATAAGATTCGTGCTGCTACGTTTTATTCCAAAGAAGATAAAACTTCTGGTATTTCTTACATTGTTTCAATTCTGGAAGACTATGATGAAGCTTTCGATAGGCTTCAAATGTTATGTAGCCTAAATCAGTATAAGTACAAGGCAGATAGATGGATCGGATTAGGCTGTTGCATACAAAGTGGGAAACCAGTAGATTATGCGGTAATATACGCGGAACAATGGTCTTTTGATCCTGAGATGGAGAGCATTGTTAGCCAACTTGATAAAGGCACCGCAAAAGGCAAGAAAAGGGGAAGAAATGATCAATGCCCATGTGGGAGCAACAAGAAGTATAAAAAGTGTTGCGGTAAAGGCAGATAATTCATCCTGCCCACCAATGGCTGTTCTATGATATTGATGTTATAGACAGCCTACCGCCCATACATAGAATGCCCTCCAATACATGGGGACTCCGCTCGGTGCTCCCCACGGTTTTTTTTATCTAACAAGCTTATATTGTGAACCTCGGTGCTTGCAATTTTCGATGATACTTTCATGTAATTTTCGGTGATACTTTCTTGTAATTCTCAGTGATACGCTAGCAATTTTCGGTGAGACATTTGCAATTTTCAGTGATACAAACTGCCCAGACTGATCACACGAGAAATGCCCCTTTTGGGCTGCTTGCAATTTTCAGTGAGACGATTTGCAATTTTCGGTGAGACTTTATAACTCGCGGCTAACCCCACAATCCGGTTAAGCCCGTAATATGGCTCACAAAGCAAAAAACTGCTTGACAGGATATCAGTAATGGCAGAACAATGAAACCCATCATTTAGTGTAAATGTGTAGATGAGCAAAAGGAGTTGTCATGTGTAAAAAAGCAGTTTTGCTATCCATGTTCATTGTAGCGGTCATTGGTATTTATTCATTGGAGTATAATTGGGGACTAAAATACGGTGCTGGAGTATCTTCAGCTTTCGGTGATGACTCCCGATATACCCTTCATTACAATTTTATGTCCATTGATAACGCCAACGTTTCATCCCACTTAGGCTATCTAAACATGGATTCACGAAAAGCTGCAAACGGCTTTTCACAAAGCCTTGGCCCCTACGCAGAGATTCAGGTGGCAAAAAAGCTTGATTCTGTGTGGCTGCTTACTGAGCTCCAATGGCATCGCTATAACTATTCTTATGTGTTTTCAGGGGATGCCTTTATTACCGATAATCTCTTGCTTGCATCTGCCTTTGCCGACACACTGGAAGGCAGCATAGACCAAACCTTAGACTATCTCACTCTGCCCTTGCTTGTAAAACTGAAGCAGGAATCCATTGCATCTGCTAATTCAGAACACTACGACGGTGCCTACATCTACTTCGGCCCTGCATTATCCGTGCTGATAAATAACCACTCGAGCAGCCGCAAAGGCATTAAAGCCCTTGATGCGAATGTTGCTGATTTTGTGAGTGCCAGCTACACCGATTCTGATCCCAGCGCTGTTTATGCCAGCAGCAAGAGTAAAAGTGCCAGCGACAAAGTTCTGGCTCACAAAGTAGATTTCGTGCTTGGTGCTGGCTTTAACCTGAAGAACCTCTTTAATTTTGGCATCGGCAAAGACGAGATATTCCTCGATTTCCGCGCCAATACAGGTCTCTACCCCATTGGCAATGCTGATTCCAGAACAGATTTCCGCGTGTATTCTTTGTTGTTCACCCTGGGTGTAAAACTGTGATAATAACGCGTTTAACCAATCACATAATAAACCATGCCACAGCTCCGAAAGCAAGGAGGATATAATGAAAAGCATGCTAAAGCTTATAGTGATAGTGATATTGGGACTAAGCCTGATTTCTTGCGGAACCAAAGCCACCAGCCTCGATGATGAAAAAGTGGCAACCCCTAGCTTCTCCACTGGGGGCGGAACCTTTGACACAGCAGTAAACGTGCTAATCTCCTGCACCACTCCCGGAGCTGTGATTCGATACACTTTAGACAACAGCGAACCCAACAGCAATTCTACAATCTATACCGAAGTGCTGCATATTGCAGCCAATACAACCCTGAAAGCCAGAGCCTATAAATCGGGATGGATTGCCAGCTCTACCATTTCTGCCATCTACCAGTTTACAGCTTCTGCGGCGCCCGAGCTTAGCCCTCCCGGTGGCACTTATACTGCCAATCAGATGGTTAGCATTACCTGTGCTACTCCCAATGCGCAAATTCGCTACACACTTGACGGTAGCGAACCAAGCCAGGCTTCTGCGCTGTATTTAAACCCAATAGTTGTAAGCCAGGCTTTAACCATAAAGGCCATTGCCTATGTACCCGGCATCAGCCCCAGCCCAGTAACAACCGAAGTGTACAACATGCAGGCAATTGATCCTGTATTTGATCCAGCTGGCGGTTCTTATTCCACAGCGCAGGTGGTTAACATCTCCACCTTAACCGATAACGCCAGCATCTATTACACTTTGGATGGCACAGAGCCGACTGAGATATCTATCCTCTTCACGCATCCCATTAATGTTGCTGCTAATACCATTGTAAAAGCAAAAGCTTTCAGAAACGGCTGGAACCCTAGTAACACAGTGATAACGGCGTATGGAATTAATGTTCCCGATCAGATGATCTATGTAAATGGCGGAACCTTCCACAACGGCTTTTCGAATGTGTCATTATCCCCTTTCTATATTGGCAAATATGAAGTTAACCAGTTCGATTGGGTAATGATAATGGGAACCGCTCCCTTCTTCTATCCGGATGTGGAGGATGCACCACCAGTCCCCGATTTACCCGCCGAAAACATTTCCTGGTATAATGCCATAGAATACTGCAACAGACGAAGCATGAGCGAGGGCTATAATCCCTGCTACTCATATATTGGCTTTGGCACCGATCCCTCTGCCTGGCCTGCTGGCTGGGATTCAGACCCGAACAGCCACCTTAGCATTGCCTGCAATTGGAGTGCCAATGGCTATCGCCTACCCACCGAAATGGAATGGATGTTCGCAGCAAGAGGCGGAAACTTTACCCAGAACTACCTTTATAGCGGTTCCAATAACATAGACGATGTGGCCTGGTACACCAACAACTCTGACGAAGAAACAGCAATGGTGGGACTAAAACAGCCCAATGAACTGGGTATCTACGACATGAGCGGTAACGTTTGGGAATACTGCTGGGATATTTTTGCCCCGCTTCCCACTATCGATCAAGTGTCACCCACAGGTGCTGTAACAGGCATTTCACGCGCCATCAGAGGGGGTAGCTGCCTGCAGGATGCCAGCAACTGCACAATAGCACGTCGCTTTAATCTACTTCCGATAATTACTACTAATGTTGTGGGATTGCGCGTGGTTAGAAAAGCCCTCTAACTGCCATACGATATCAACTGAGTATTAGCATTTGCCTTGCCGTTAGCACATGTTTAGCTGTTTGTGCAGCTGCAAACTAAGCTTGGCAGGTGCTGCATCCTCCAGCATCCAGGCTGCCAAATCCAGGGGAGATAAAACGCTCTGAACCGGTGAAAAGTGGATAGCCTTCAGCTCTGGCTTATGTTCCTTAATGAATTCAAGCGCAAACTGATAGTCATTATAGTCGGTAATTACAAACTTCAGCTCATCATGCGGGTTCAGACATTTCAGGTTCCATTTCATGAAGCTGCCGCCCATACCGCTGCCAGGAGTTTTTACATCCACAATCTTATGTACAAAGTCCGGCACATCGCCCAGATACAGAGAGCCATTGGTTTCCAATAGCACTTCATAGCAAGCATCGTGCAACGCGGAAAACAGGAAGCTTACATCCTCCTGATACATTGGCTCGCCGCCAGTTATCTCTACCAGTTTTGCCGGATAGGTGGCTATTTTGTCCATGATGCTGCTTATAGCCAGTGAGCGTCCCGAACCAAAGGCGTATTGTGTGTCGCAATAGCTGCAACGCAGATTGCATTCTGCCAGACGGATAAAGATGCAAGGATAGCCTGAGTAAGTGGATTCGCCCTGAAGTGAGTAGAATATCTCCGATATATTAAGGTGTTTTTCCATGTTTCATCCAATAGCCCATTACGGCTTTATATGTTGCCTGATTGGGCCTTAGCCCGTGGGATTTACTGAGTGTTAAAAGGGTAAATAGGGAAAGTCTTTGTGGTAGCCCAATACTGCATCTATTGTATCATTAATCTCCATGGGGTCGCCAAGCACGAATTTCTCTTTGTTAGATGTGCGGAACAGGCAATATTCATCTTCGTTTAAGCCTAGTGTTTCCATCCATGTGCTATCGCCAAAACGGGGGATGCCGTCCACTATTAAAAGCTTTATGCTTGCAGCTTCTATGCTAAACAGATTCTCAAATGGATCACGCTCTACCATATCTACAAGCAGTAGATTCCGGCAGTTATCCGGATTTAGAGCTGCGTACTCTATGGGTAACTTAAGTGCTTTCACTGCGTTGGTGCTAACCATACGAAAGAGCTCAGAAGCGGGTATAGCAGGGAAAAACTCACGTATCTTAAGGAACTCAGCAATCAGGTTTACCCCACCGGACATGGTGGAATCTGTCCCGATGCAAACATTGGCTTTACATTTCATGGCTGCGTCAATCTTTAGCGTTTCGCCAATAAGGTAGTAATTTGAGCTCGGGCACCAGCAGATGGATGCACCAACCATGGCAATGGTGGCAATCTCTTCCGCACTAAAGGCGATGCCATGAATCATAAGAGTATTATCTTTTAGCAATCTTCTTCGTAAAAGCTCACCAAATTCGGCTTTGGTGATGCCATCGGTACCCTCTCCCAGATGGATGATGAATGGTACTTTCCCTTCCGAAAGCTGCATTTCAGTTTCAGGGCTTTCGCCTCCCCACCAGTTGCCAAGGGTTATAGAGTGGCATTGACGGAAGTTTTTGGGCACAATAATCGGCATGCTGTTATAATATGAGTCCATCTGCACCGGTGCATGATCGTGCACAATTCCGCAACCGCTGAACAGGCTTTTATATGCGCCAAGCTTTGCCAACATTAGCGACTCCGGCTCCGATAGATTGAATGAGCCGTCGTTAGTCCAAAATACATTACGCTCGTGGAAAGAAAAAGAATGCTTCATCTCTTCCACCCAGATGTGCGAGTTTGCGTAGGGATGTTTATCACCCGCGCGAGGAACCCAGTTGCCAATCAAATGGTCGTGAGCATTGATAAGCGGGGTATAGGCAATGGATGCTTTAACTTCGTGACGCGCCCCCTCGTCCGCAGTTGGGATGCCCAAAATATGCAAATCAATCTCTTTCTCCACTCGATCAGGACTGATCACACTGATCGAAGGCTTGATAATCATGCTCTTAGTTCTTTTATCCTTTTTGTTAGTTTGGGTAATACCTCAAATAAGTCTCCAACAATGCCCAAATCGGCAACCTTGAAGATAGGGGCGTCTGGATCTTTATTTATAGCAATAATGTAATCGGCACTGGACATACCCGCAAGGTGCTGAATGGCACCGCTGATACCAATGGATAAATAGATGTTGGGCTTCACTGTTTTACCCGTTTGACCTACCTGATGCGAATAGGGTATCCACTCGGCATCCACCGCCGCACGCGATGCGCCAACTGCTCCGCCCAAAGCCTCGGCAAGCTCTTCTATCATGGCAAAGTTCTTTGCGTCTTTTATGCCCCTTCCGCCCGATACTATCACATTGGCTTCGGTAATGTTTATCAGATTTGTCTTTTCCTTCTCGAAGCTAAGCCACATGGTTTCGTCTTCGTCCAGATCGAAATTTATCTGTTCCTGGATAACAATGCCGCTTCGGCTATCGTCACGTGGGATGGGATTCATTACTTTGTGGCGCACGGTTGCCATCTGAGGGCGGTGATTGGCAGTAACAATAGTAGCCATGATGTTTCCGCCAAAGGCTGGTCTGGTTTGCAGCAGGTTTCCGGTAGCTTCGTCTATTGCCAGTCCGGTGCAGTCTGCAGTTAAACCCGTATGCAGATGAATGGCAACGCGGGGGATGAAGCTGCGTCCGGTTACAGTAGCCCCGGCAAGGATAATGGCAGGCTTATATTTG
>DIMZ01000234.1:7271-7504 GCA_002425825.1 Cloacimonetes bacterium UBA5553
AGAGCTCGGTTAAAGCTTTGCTATAGCATTCGTCTCTAAAGTGCTTCAAGGCAGGGTCATCCACCTCAATAACCTGATCGGCACCATAGGCAATAAGCTCGGAGGCAAGGCCTACTATGCCCTCACCAAAGATTACCGCGCTAAGCTCGGCACCCAGGGCATCGGCAAGCTCTCTGCCTTTGCCAAGCAATTCGAAAGAAACGGGGGCTATCTCAGCATCTTTTTGCTCGGCA
>DIMZ01000234.1:7532-7859 GCA_002425825.1 Cloacimonetes bacterium UBA5553
GTATTGAGACTTATCAATATCAACAACCGAGTTTTTACGAAGCAGAATGGCTTCGAAGGGACAGGATTGCACACAAGCTCCGCAAAGTGTGCATTTATCTGTATCTATAACAGCTAATTTTTCTTCTATGCGAATCGCATCATAGGCACAGGCACGAATGCATGCTCCGCAACCAACGCATTTCTCATTTAACACTTCAATCATACAAATCTCCTCCTTTGAACCCTTTTTAGAACCATAAATCTTGTCAAGACTTTAATTGGGCTGGTTGCCTACTACTTATGCCCTCCCTTGCTCAAGAGCGCCTATCACATCTCTATCCCCCCT
>DIMZ01000009.1:0-523 GCA_002425825.1 Cloacimonetes bacterium UBA5553
ATTCATGCGTAATGATAGCGCAATGCATGCAAGCTGGCATAAAATGTGGTGTAGGTAGTCAAAATGAATAATTGACAAAAAGAGCAAGCTTGAAGTGATGGTAAAATTGGATATTAGTTAAGATACGGGAGTGAAGAAAGTGAATATAATTAACCAGAAAACAGGGTGGATAGAGGTAATCTGCGGAAGTATGTTCAGCGGTAAAACCGAGGAACTGATACGCCGGATACGCCGCGCTGAATACGCCAAGCAAAAAGTTCTTGTTTTTAAACCGTCGATAGACGACCGTTATGACGCCAATAACATTGTTTCTCATTCCCAGATGCAGGCACCATCCATTGCCATAAACGAACCCAGCGAGATTTACACCTATTTGCAGGAAGACGTAAAGATTGTGGCAATTGATGAAGCCCAGTTTTTCGATGAGTCTATAGTAGGTATATGCAACGATTTGGCAGATCAGGGCTATCGGGTTATAGTAGCCGGTCTGGATCAGGATTATAAGGGCGAACCCTTTGGCAGC
>DIMZ01000009.1:567-8768 GCA_002425825.1 Cloacimonetes bacterium UBA5553
GCCGTGGCTGAGTATGTAACCAAGAATCTGGCTATCTGCATGCGCTGCGGAAATCCCGCTAATAGAACTCAGCGGACAATCCACAAAGGACAGCAGATATTGGTGGGCTCCACAGAAGCCTATGAAGCCAGATGCCGTAATTGTCACGAGGTGTTGGATTGACCTATTCTAATTCACTGGCAACCTCAGCTATTATGTTTCTGTCGCGGATTGTGCAGATATATAGCTGGTTGCTGTTTGTGCGGGTGATGATGTCGTGGTTTGTTCGCAATCCCGCCAATCCCATTTACCATTTTTTGTTGGAGATAACCGAGCCTGTACTTGCCCCAATCCGCAGGATTATGCCGCAGACGGGCTTTGATTTGTCGCCCATTATTGCCTATCTGATATTGAATCTGATAGTCAAGATGTTATATTCGTTAATTTAAGCAGGAGGAGATTATGCCACTGTTTCCCATAGATATCAAGCATCAAGAGTTTTCCGGACAGATGTTCGGCTATAGCAAAAAGGAAGTGCGAGCTTTCTTAGACCAGGTTGCAGGTGAGCTGGAAGAGTATCAAAAGAAACAAGAACGCGAACTTGCCCGCAGAGAACAGCTTCAGTATGAAGTGAAGCAAGAGGCTATGCAAGCAGGAAGCGCCGTGGAAGACCTGAAACGGCGTGAGGAGCTCATCAGCCGCACATTGGTATTTGCCGAGAAAACCAAAGCAGACATCGTTGCTAATGCCCGTAAAGAAGCAGAAAACATTATTCATGAAGCAGAATTGAAGGCAAAGCGTGCCATTCAGGAGGCAAAGCAGTATTTGGGCGTTTTGGAGCATCAATACTTGCAGCTTAAGGAACAGAAACGCCAATTTCTGCTGCAATTCAAGGTGGAGCTGCAAAGCTTCCAGGATAGAATAGGCAAAGATCCGCTGCTAAGTAAAGACAGCGAACTCACTCTGGATAGTGAATTCAGGTCTATTAAAGACGAAATAGTACCCAAGCCCGATGCTGCTGATACCCCGGGTAAATAAAGAGGAATANNTATGGTACACTACAAAGATACCGCCAATTGGCTTAAAGAAAGACTGATCAAGCTACCAAAGTTTGCCGTTATCCTAGGTACGGGGCTAAGCGAAATGGCAGAGACATTCGCAACTCTTCAACGCATACCTTATTCTGAGCTGCCGGGCTTTGTGAGCAGCACTGCACCTTCGCATAAGGGCTTTATGCTGCTTGCCGACGTGAAGGGTGTGCCGGTGCTTTTCCTGCAGGGACGCTTTCACTACTATGAAGGCTATGCCATAGAACAGGTTATATTCCCTACCCGCGTTTTGGCTGCTTTGGGCGTAAAGATGCTGGTGGTTACCAATGCGGCAGGAAGCCTCAGGCTGGAGCTACCCCCCGGAGCAATTGTGCAGATTACCGATCACATAAACTTTATGGGAATAAACCCCTTAATTGGGCACAACGATGAAGAGCTTGGCGAGCGTTTCCCATCCATGAACCAGCCTTATGATCCCGAATGCCGTGCTCTGTGCGATGCTATTGCCTCCGAGCAGGGCATCACTACGCATAAAGGCGTATATATTGCTGTTACTGGGCCGAGCCTGGAAACCAAAGCCGAGTGCGCAGCCTTTGCCGGATGGGGAGCCGATCTGGTAGGTATGTCCACCGTGCCCGAAGTTATTACCGCCAGGCATGCCGGCATGAAGGTGCTGGCGTACTCCATAGTAACCAACTATAGCAATCTGTTTCACGAGCAAGCGCACTCCCAAGAGGAAATCCGGCATCATGCAGGTATTTCGGGAGCGCATTTGCAAAATATCTTAGCCGAATTTGTACTGCGGGCATCGCAGCTTTTTTCATTGACATAAGTTGCAGTATTGTATTACTTGGTTATTCTGTTTTTTATGAGTAAGGTGTAAAGGAGTCAGACATGGCAGTTAATAAGCTTAGTGCCGAGAAACTAAAACACTTCGAGGAAATAATCCTTAAGGAACTCCGTGAAAGCGTGAACTATATCGAGAACATAAATAAAGACCAGAGCATAGGAGCCCGTGAAAGCAGCGGTGACCTCTCCAGCTATTCATATCATCAGGCAGATCAAGGTTCTGATACGAACTTGATGGAGCAAACCGTTATGCTAATGGAAGGCGAAAGAGATAAGATACGCTTGCTAAATGATGCAATGCGCCGCATTGCCGACGAGAGCTATGGAGTATGCGAGATGTGCGGAGATTATATACAGGAAACCCGCTTGGAAATAATCCCCTACGCCATTTATTGCGTTGAATGCAAAGAAAAGATGGAAGATAAAAAAAGGCGGCAAAGACGTTGAAGCCACCTCTTACACAGCTAAAAGTTTCACCTGCCTATTTCATAATGATGCTAGTGCTGGTGCTGGATCAGCTAAGCAAAACCATTGTGCGCGTTAACATGGAACTACACCAAAGCATCCCACTGCTAAAAAAGCTGTTCGGCGATACCTTTATGTTGATCTATGTGGAAAACACCGGTGCTGCCTTCTCGCTTGGTTTGGGGAGTGATGCGGTTAACAGGGTGTTTTTTATCTCAGTAACCTTTGTGGCTGCTGCGTTCATCCTATATTTGCTGTATCACAGCATGCACCGCATTCAGGTTATCGCTTTTGGCTTTGTTCTGGGTGGTGCTTTCGGAAACCTGGTAGATAGAATTCTCTTCGGGGGAGTTACAGACTTCTTCAGTGTGGACTTTCCCGATTTTATAATGCAACGATTCCCTATATTTAACGTGGCAGATAGTGCCATATTCATTGGAGTGTGTTTGTTGATATACGATATGCTGTTCATAAAAGATGAGCCCATAACGCAAGCAACAGACGAGACTCCGGAAATAGAGATTACAACCAAGGAGATATAAATGAAAGGTGTAGTAGNNTTTGCTAAGCGCGGGGCTGTATGCCCAGGTGTTTACCTGTCGCCAAATACAGGAAACTACCGACCCAAGCGGCAATTCACCTCACATGGATCAGATTAGACAAGTGAGGGGTATCGTTACTGCCATCAAACGTGGTAGCAGCTTCTATATTGGTGATCCGCTGGAACCGGGTGACGATGGTCGTTGGAGCGGTTTGTATGTGTTCGACACCCCGTTGAGTAACACCGTGAACCTTGGTGATATGATTCGCATTACCGGTTCTGTAAAAGAGATTAACGGACAAACCCAGCTTCGCCTAATTACTTCAAGTCAGGTGGAATCCCCCGGTAATACTATCCCTGTAAGTACTGTCACAACTGCTCAGGTTCCCTTTGCCGGTACAACAGCCGAGCCATGGGAAGGCGTGATGATTCGGCTAAATAATGTTAAGGTTACCACTCCGTCGAATATATTCAATCAGTTCCAAATTGCAGACGCAAGTGTTCCCGGTGTAGCAGAAGCAAGAGTGGACGACTTTTTGTATGCCTATCCTGCTTCTTCTGTTGTTGTGGGTGACGTTTGGCATCAGATTCAGGGTGTGCTGGACTACGCCAGTGACGGCTTCCGCATTCTTCCTCGCCTGAGCGCAGACATGATAAAAGACGATGNNGATGATATCTTTGCCTCAAAGATCAGCATCCAAAGCCGTAAGGGGCAGGTTGGGCAAACCACTGCCGTGGAAGTAAAAACCACAAAGCTTATCCCCGCTTGGAATGTAACCAGCTATACCATGACCTTCCAGATAGATGCTACTTTAGTCCGCTTTATGGGTGTTGATTATGGCGGAACCCTTACTGCCAGCAGCCCCACTGTTACAGATGGCGGGAATACTATAACCATCAGTTATACATCAGCCAACGTGATGGAAGCCCCCGTGGGAGATAATGTGCTGATTAAGCTACTGCTTCAACCCCGGTCTTACGGCAATGTTCCCATCACCATTAATAGCTTCTTGTACAACAATTATGCCATCACCAATTTTGAGAATGGCAGTCTTTCTGTGGTATTAGAGGAGTTTAAAGCTCACCTGAACATCTACACAGAAGATACCTCAACCGGTAGAGTTAGCGACAAGAATATATTCAACCCCACTCAAGAGCTAATCAAGATTGAATACGGCACCAAAGGCGGATTCCTGGCTCGTACCATAATCCGTATTTATGATGCACAGGGTAGAATAGTTGCCACTCCGCTTAACGAGAACTTTATTGGTTCCACTTCGTCGCAACAGATAGGCAAGATATCTTGGAACGGTAGAGATACATCCATGAATTTGCTTCCTCCCGGCTTGTATTATTGCCACATGGAAGTGGCTGACCGCCAAACGGGTGATATAGCCCGCACTGTTCAGCCAATTGTAATTAAGTCTCGTTTGAAGTGAGGTGAAGCATGAAAAAGATATTATTAATAAGCCTTATCCTTATCCAATCCGCATTGCTGCTGGCGGTGTTTGATGATTATCAACCCTCTGCCCGTGCTCGTGGAATGGGTAATGCTTTCACCGCTGTTGCTGACGATGCCAATGCTTTGTTTTACAATCCTGCTGGTTTAACCTCCACAAAATATGGAATCAAGCTTGGCTTTGCCAATCTTTATAATCAAGAATTCTCAGAATTCAAAACTGCCGCCATCGGTGCACAGCTTCCCGCTAAGCTGGGAACATTGGCAATTGGTGCCAGAATGCTGGACGTGAACTTTGAAGACTACTCACTGATGAGCGAACAGATTTGGAGCATTGGTCATGGCTTTACTCTGCTAAAAGACATCCACTCTGAGATCAGCTTTGGCTATAGCGGTAACTTCTATAATCTTAGCATGGATGGTGAAGAAGATGACTCCGCTATCGGCGTTGATCTTGGTGCATTGGCATTGCTGCATGGAAGAACCAAGTTTGCCTTTGCTGTTACAAACATAAACAAAGCCAAGATGGGCAGAGAAAACCAGATTGACCTTCCCAACAAGATATCTCTGGGCGTTTCTTACACTCCCTACGACCGAGTTACCACCAGTATTGAGATGAAGAAAGACTTTGCCAAGCAAACCGAGTTTATGGGCGGAGTGGAAGCACGCATACTTGATCCACTTTCCCTGCGTTTTGGCGTTCATCAGAATCCTGCCACCTACAATGCCGGTGCCAGCTTCTATGTAGAAAACGTAGAGATAGATTATTCATACTCGCATCATGCAGTGCTGAACGGCACGCACTACTTTAGTGTTGGCTACAAGTTTTAAGCAGATAAGGAGGTAGATTACTAATGGCAAAAGCTTTCAACAAGTTCATCCCCGCCTTCATTCCCATAATATTCGAGCTTATGCGTCATTTCCGAAGGGATAGCAACCACAACAGCAACATCAAGAAAACCGACAAAACCCAAGAGAAGCTTGGTACTTTGGAGCATCTGATGGTTCGCTTAGAAAAGAAAGTGCAGCTAAACAGAGAAGTGTATATGAAGAGCTTTAATCAGATCAGGTTTTGGTTGGCGGTAAACTCGGTGATCTTAATTGCAATTGCCGTTAAGCTATTCTTCTATTAATCCTTTCGCTGCTTGGTTTATGAGGTGGGACAGCATGTTCTCACCTCTTTTTTGTGTCTAGATATAACAGCATGCAACATCACACTTGCCCACCAGCTCCCTTTGCTTATGTTGTATTTAGATACATACGAAAATAATAGGAGATATTAACATGGCTATACTAAAACTACAGGGCAATCTCATAAACACCATCAATGACCTGCCGGAAGCAGGTAGCGCAGCAAAAGATTTCTGCCTGACAGACAACAAGCTGCAAGACCATCACCTGAGTGATTTCATTGGCAAGAAAGTTTTGCTGAACATATACCCTTCCATCGACACAGGCATATGCGCAATGAGTGTGCGCAAGTTTAATGAAGAGGCCTCAAAGCTTCCCAATGTAGCCGTTTTGGGCATATCACGCGATTTACCTTTCGCGCTGGGGCGTTTCTGTGGCGCAGAAGGAATAGAGAAGCTTATCACATTATCAGAGCTTAGAAGCAGGGATTTCGGCAGGGATTACGGCTTGGAGATTATTAATGGCCCCATGGCGGGGTTGCTTGCCCGAGCTGTAATTATAATCGACGAAGCAGGAAAGATTGCCTACACCGAACTAGTGGAAGATATTGTGATGGAGCCCAATTATCAAGCGGCATTACTAAAGCTGCAATAGCCTATACAACTTGATACAGAAAAGGGTGTCTGCTACAGACACCCTTTTTGGCATATATCAGCCAAGTAAAGGCTATTCTGCTATCTCGCTGCGTTTCCTATCGGTGTGGTGCAGTATCTTTTTGCGGATACGGATGCTATCCGGAGTTATTTCCAAAAGCTCATCATCGCCAATGTATTCGATGGCTTGCTCCAGGCTAAAGATACGTGGTGGAATAAGCTTTATGGCATCATCCTTACCTGCCGCGCGGTTATTGGTTAGCTTCTTGGCACGGCATACATTTATTACCAGGTCTTTGTCTTTACTATGCTGTCCTACAACCATGCCCGCATATACTTCGGTGTTGGGATGAATAAAGAAAGTACCACGCGGTTGAAAGTTATTCAGCGAGTATCCCAATGCCACTCCGGTTTCCATGGAGATCATCGAGCCGTGTGTATTGCCTTGAATCTCGCCTTTATATTCTTCATATCCGTAAAAGCACTGGCTAAGTATGCCCGTTCCCCGGGTCTCGGTTAAAAACTCATTACGGCAGCCAATCAGTCCCCTGGCAGGAATCTTAAATTCCAAGCGTGAATAACCGTCGGTGGGTGGAGTCATGCTGGTTATCTCACCTTTCCTTCGTCCCATCATGTCTATTACTGTGCCTACGAATTCTTCACTAACGTCTATGACTGCAAGTTCGATGGGTTCCAAAACTACACCATCCACTTCCTTGAAGAGCACTCTCGGCTTAGATACCTGAAATTCATAGCCTTCGCGACGCATGCTTTCCATCAGGATGGAGAGCTGCAATTCTCCTCTGCCCTTCACTGTGAAGGTATCGGCAGAGTCAGTACGTTCTACAATTAGTGAAACATTGGTCTGTAGCTCTTTCTGCAATCGTTCCCATATCTTATTTGAGGTTAGCCACTTGCCCGATCTGCCCATAAAGGGTGAATTGTTTATCAGAAACTCAATGGCGATAGTGGGATCATCAATGCTGAATGCCGGTAGCGGCACGGGATTGTCTTTGCTGGCAATGGTTTCTCCAATGTCTATTTTCTCCAATCCGGCGATACATACAATATCTCCGGCATAGGCGGTTTTTACTTCCTTCTTTTGCAGCCCATCGAAGGTGAAGATATTCGTTACTTTACATGTCAGCTTATCGTCGTTTCTTTTTATCAAAACCACTTCGTCACCTGCCGACACCTTCCCATTGTGAATCTTACCGGTGCCCATCTTGCCCAGGTAGTTATCATACTCAATGGCTGAGCTTAGCATTTGAAAAGGCAGATGCCTATCGCCCTCGGTGTCTGGCACTTCCGCAATTATCATGTCCAATAACGGGAATATGTTTTTGGGCTCATCATGCAGTTCTTCCACAGCATAACCATCTTTTCCTGAGGCATAAATCACAGGGAAGTCAAGCTGTTCATGCGTGGCATTTAGCTCTAAGAACAGCTCAAATATCATATCCAGCACATCGTATGCTCTGGCATGAGGCCTATCAATCTTGTTTATCACTACTATCGGCTTCAGCCCGAGCTCCAATGCGTTTTTCAGCACATACTTAGTTTGCGGCATTGGCCCTTCAAAGGCGTCCACTAATAACAGAACCGAGTCCACCATCTTCATGATGCGTTGCACTTCACCGCCAAAGTCAGAATGACCGGGAGTATCCACCAGGTTAATCTTGGTTTTTTTGTATGTAAGGGCTGCGTTCTTCGAAAATATGGTGATACCGCGTTCTTTCTCAATATCGTTGGAATCCATTATCCGCTCCACCATTTTCTCGTTCTCGCGAAATACACCCGCCTGTCGCAGCATTGCATCCACAAGCGTAGTTTTTCCGTGATCAACATGGGCTATGATGGCTATGTTCTTTATTTTCTGCATTGTTATCCTTCAAATTGTATAGTTGGTAGCCACGATTCTCAGAACGCCATATTGGTCAATGCATGATATTATTATTCTAAGCCGGGCATAGAAGATTCGTTATATAACTATCTTACTATAGCTGCATGGTAAATGCTTGATCCAGTGGAGTACAGCAGATACAATCGGGGCTTAAAATCCATATAGGAGACCA
>DIMZ01000009.1:8793-9001 GCA_002425825.1 Cloacimonetes bacterium UBA5553
ATCTGCAATGATACTGCAATGCGTTCAAGAAAGCTGTATTCGAATTATCGAGTGGGTAACGAAGTCAGCAGTTATTTGCGATGCCTCTTCTTGTAATTGTGGATTTTGCCTACAAACATCGAAAAATGGACTAAGTAGATAAGGAATATGATTAGCACGGAAACGGCTATCACTCCGATAGACAGCATCATATCAAAATCGTGTAGCT
>DIMZ01000009.1:9033-9786 GCA_002425825.1 Cloacimonetes bacterium UBA5553
GCTCAAGATTGCTCCAAGCGTACCCCAGAATAAATACAGCACCAGGATAGGGACGGTTAGGATTCTTATACCGCTTCCGCTATTTAATAGATTGACCCGATGATAGTTGTCCTGAGCTTTGTGAACGTATCCTATGCTACTGATGAGTGCCCATGGAATCCAGAAAGCATTTATACCGGGGATAAATGCAGATATGAGGCAGAAGATTAATCTCTCTTTGCTGGCTCCTGCATGCTTGGAAAGCTGCAAGTATAGATACAGCCAACTAAAATACGCTATTAAGCTTCCGCCAATAATTATCCATGCCGCTGTGGCTTCAGCGGGCGTAATGTTTTGTAAAAAAACCGGATAACTGATCAGTAAGTTCATGACCATTATAAACCTCACAAGAGTGAATGCAATATTATCGCACTTATCTGATGTATAGCATTATTGTCTATGATTTTCTATGCATTTCCATGCTGGATTGATGATATTTTGCAACATTCAGTCTGTATTGTCGCATGGCAATAAGCAGCTTGACAGAAATTGCTAACAATAATAGCATTAGTTTGACTATGGTAAAGGAGCAGCCGAGTATGCAAGAATCAAGTATAGTAACTAAAAGCAGTGGGCTAGGCAGGGGAGACAAGCTGGTGTATTGGATGCAGGCTGCGCAACGCACAAAGGCAAATCCTGCACTGGATTATGCAATAACCCGGGCGAATGGTATGCAGCTACCCCTATTGGTGCTTTTTGTGCTATATCCCGGCT
>DIMZ01000224.1 GCA_002425825.1 Cloacimonetes bacterium UBA5553
ATTCCGGCTTTAAAAAAGCCCAAGTCTCCCCCAACTGATTTACTGGGGCAGTCACTTTCGGTAGTGGCAATAGTAGCAAAATCTTCACCATTTGCCAGTCTGGTAAGGATAGCCTGCAATTCACTTTTCTTTTGGGCAGCAGCCTCTGCTCCGGCATTCACTTCGCGCATAATCATACCCAATTCCCAAGTTACCGGCTTTACTGCCAAAGTATCTTTGGTGCTTTGGTAATACTGCTGCATTTCCTTTTCGCTAATCTTCACCTTTGCAGATATATGCTTGCTAACGAGCTGCTCGGTTAGGGCACTTTCGGTAATCATATCCACATAGTACTTCATTAAGTCCGATTCGCTCAGTTTGCTTTTTCGCAAATCAGCAGTAAAGGCAGCATCATTGGGATAGCGTGATTTTATCTGCTTCATATAGCGTTCTGCGGTGCTTTTTATACGGGCTTCGTCTATCTTCAAATTCAGGTCTTTTGCCTTTTGGATCATCAGCTTTTGCTCCACCATGTCCATCAGCACATCGCGGGGATCGGTATCTGGAGTAAGCATCTTTGCGCTTTGCATCTGGGCGAGCTGCTTTTGCAGGTCGGATAGCAGGATAACGTCGGTTCCAACCTTTGCCACAACTCTATCTATCACTTCTGCTCCGGCAGCCATTAGCACCAGCNNGTCTCTTCATGCTATTCAAATCCTTTCTTAATAGTAATATATCTTGTCCATGCGGGCTTTTATCTCCCGTAATAAATCCTGATAGACCTGATCTTGCTTTTCCAATATTATCCGCCGTCTAATGTCCGAGCGGTAATCTTCAAAATTCGCTTCCTGGGCAGTGTCTCTCTTGTCTATTATGCGAAAAACGAACCAAAGCTGATCTTTACTTACAATCCCGATGCCATTGTCTTCCAGGTTTCGTGCTGCCAGCCAGAAGCTGGAATCAGCTCCGGCAGAGCTTACAAAGCCCATCATACCCGCCTTGCTTTTCAGGTCTTCCACCGAATAGCGGGTAACTGCTTCATTAAAGCCCATGCCCTGATTTAGCTGTCCTAAAACCTTTTCGGCACTCAGCTTGTCGCTTAATGCCACACGCTGTATGCTGTATTCGCTTACTTTATTTTGAAACTCACTCTGATGCAGTCGGAAATAATTAAACATCTGATCTTCCGAAACTTGAACCTCTGCCAGACGTTTTGATATTAGCGCATTTGCCTTCACTTTCTTTGAGGCATAGCTAATCCGCTGTTTTACTGCGTTGTCTTTACCCAAGCCCTGCTCATCTGCATATTTGGACAGCACGGTTAAGTTTACCCAATCCTCGATGTATTTCTTGCGCTGCTCTGCCGACAGGGCATCCCAATCTTCTAATCCAAAGCTGGCTTTAAAGTTTTCCAGATAAAGCACTTCATCGCCCACCTGAGCCAAAGCTATGCCTTTCTTTTCTTCCTGCTTACTGCAGGCAGCAAGGCTGATTAACAGGATTAGTAATAATAGCTTATATCTCATTGCTTCAAGTAAGGTGGTGTGTAAGTTATTCTCACTTTGGGTCTTTTGGTATCCGGAGCTATGCAGGCAAAGTCATAAAACTCAAGCTCACCAAAGTTCTGACGTTCGTGCAAAGACTGAATGCTGATGCCTTTTGCCTGTCTATCACCCGAAACATAAGCCTGCACCAAAGGAGTGATATCCACTTCCAAGCTGTCTCCGCTAATGGTGCCGGTACTATATGGCGTGTAAACCAATGTCTCATAATCCGCAATGCGAGGGGGACTTGCCAGGCTAATGCTATCGCGCTTCAGGTTGTAAGCAAAGATGTTATAAGGAGTTCCGGCAGTGTAGTAAGTGTTGTTTTTTACATGCAACACAATAACCGCTTTATTAATGGTAAGCCGCTTTATCTCAATTTCGCTTAACTGGCTGCCGTCATTATCGGTAAACAGAGCATTACGCGGCTCCCACTTGATAAACAAACGGGTAGCCTTGGCATTATTCAGCTTCCAGATGGGATTGGCTATCTCCTGTGCGCCTTCAATGGTATAACTGTCTTTCACTGGACGGGAGTTAAATACGCCAAAGCTGGTTTCGCCGGTCTTCCGGTATCGGATGTTTAGCTCGGCACCAACGGTACTTTCTCGCGATCTAAATTCCACATATCCTGCATCTACTACCTTTACGGCAAGGTTCCATCCTGTGCTGTCGGCATTTGTTTCCCAGGCTTTTATAGCTTCCTGGCTAAGCGGTATCTTTAGCTCTTTGCCAAATACCGAAATGGAATCGGGCACTACCATCTCTGTGCCCTGAATGTATTCCATATTGCTCATTACTGATAAGGTGTCGTTCCAAGCCCCGTTTATCTTGTATAAACGCAGCTTCAAGGGATTGCGTGATACTGGAGAACGCTTCACCAGCATTAGCTTTACAAAGCTGCTATCTACATCGCAAACATCTATCTCAGACTGGCGCGGCATGCCAATGTATCTCAGATATGCCACAGCCTGGGTGCCAAGATAATCTCCGCTCAAAAGCTTCAGTTCGCTTCCGCTGATAGCACTCAGGGTGTCGGCAGGAAAGCTGAATCCATTGGTAATGCCAATTTCATCTTCCACTGTTTTACTCGAAACATTACTCCAGTTGTTACCGGTTAGGTTATTCTTTTTGGTACATCCGGTGATGCTAAGCACCATCACCATAATCATCAGTATCCAGGTTGCCGGCTTCATGATCTTATCCATAATAATAATCCTATAAAAGAGAGATTTTGATGTTTAGTAATACTAGTAGGCTCTGTGGATATGGGGATAATCGGTCAAGCATTTTCTTTTTCCCCATATTTTGCACTGCTTTGCATAGCGACAGTTTTTGTGGATAACATGTGGATAAAAGCACGGGTTTTCTGCATTCTATCCACCATATAACTCCGCAAATGCCTTATACACAAGTTATACACACTTATCCACAGATTCCTGTACACAAATGTGGATAACTTTGCCAGGGCTGCGCCAAATTGTTTTACAATAAGCCTTGCAGCAGTTATATCTGCTACGTGCATGTTATGTTGGGTTTGGTAGGTTTGGGCGTAATAACTCAAGCTAATTCCTAAGGTTTTTTATCATCAGTTCCACATGTGAGCGGAAGTCATCGTCATCGCGGAATTGGTTTTCTATCATCTTTTTGGCGTGTAGCACAGTGGTATGATCTTTGCGGTTGTAATGCTCGGCTATCTCTTTTAATGAAAGCTGAGGAATTAGCAGATTTGCCAGATACATAGCCACTTGGCGCGGGAAAGCTACGTTTTGCTTGCGGGTTTTTTCCATCATCTGTGCCTGGCTAAGGCCATAAGTTAGGCAAACCTG
Source organism: Cloacimonetes bacterium UBA5553 (assembly GCA_002425825.1). GTDB lineage: Bacteria > Cloacimonadota > Cloacimonadia > Cloacimonadales > Cloacimonadaceae > Cloacimonas. Next base: position 3,353 of record DIMZ01000224.1, read on the forward strand.
CTTGGTAATGGCATCCAGTGTAATGCTACGCAGCTTTTCAGATATCATGTCCGATAGTATCTCAGAGGCTATATCAACATCTATTTCTTCGGGATTTAGCTTGTTATAAGACGAATACGCCAATATGCGGATTAACGAACCCTCCAAAGCTCGTACACTACTGGTGATGCTCTCGGCAATAAAGCTGAATACATCGTCGCTAAGCACTATGTTTTCCGGCTCTGCTTTCTTGCGCAATATTGCCACTCTGGTTTCAAAATCGGGGTTTTTAAGATCACACAACAGACCGCTTTCAAAGCGGGTTACCAGCCTCTTTTCCAAGTCTGGGATGTCTTTTGGAGGACGGTCGGATGTTAGCACAATCTGTTTTTTATTGTCGAACAGAGCGTTAAAGGTATGAAAGAATTCTTCTTGCGTTCCCTCTTTACGAGACAGGAAGTGAATATCGTCCACTAAAAGCAAATCCACCTTGCGAAATTTGGCCCTGAACTCCGGCATCTTATTGGAGCGGATGCCATCAATCATCTCATTTGTAAAGGCTTCTGAAGTGGTGTAGTATATACTGCAATTTCTGCCCTCTTTAGCCACAAAATTGCCCACTGCCTGCATCAGATGAGTTTTACCCATTCCGCTTTCTCCATATATGAGTAGCGGATTATAGGTATATCCGGGTGATTCTGCCGCAGCTTTGGCTGCACTGGCGGCAAAGTTGTTGTTACGCCCCACCACAAATTCCTCAAAGGTAAAGCGTTCATTCAGCTTGGCATTCATGCTGATGCGCTTCTCGCTGTAGTCGGGTAAGCCGTTACCTTCGGTTTTAATCTTATGCGGATTGGATATAAACTGGATGTCATACCGCCGCCGGTATAACCCAAAAGATATCTCGCTTAGCACTTCTTTGTAGTTCTGATTCAGGTAATTTGCCGAAAACTGAGTTGCAACGCGTATTATCAAAGCTTTATCTGTCATATCCACCAGCTTGGTTTCGGAAAACCAGGTCTTAAAACTCTGTGGATTTATATTCTCTTCCAGCTTATCTAATATGTTTTGCCAAATGTCTTGATCCATAAGTCCGCTTCCTATAAAACGTTATTTATCCACACGGGACTTTGGTGAAGCAAGAATGAAGATAATGGGCATGTAACTAACGCATTAACTGTGTGTTAACTATCTAATCCCCAAACAATCCACAGTTAAGTGTAAAAACTTATCCACAAGTTATCCACACAACAGCCGGTCGTCTCGCTTAAAAATATCTCTCTTTGTGCGTTAGCCTTCGTCTTAGTTTCTGCATTCACCAACCCCGCCAAAAAATTCTTATCCCATGATTTGTCAAGTAGCTAAAATGCCACAGGAACGATGCTTAGCTTGCACATGTTTTTACCAAACCGCTATTGTATTATGCTAATACATCATTTATGTGCATTTTCATAAAACCGAATCTGCTGCTCTTAATATATACGAGATAAGCAGATGCCGATTTGTGTATTATTATTCACAGACG
>DIMZ01000192.1:0-123 GCA_002425825.1 Cloacimonetes bacterium UBA5553
ATTAGTAATTGGAGCAAGGAAGCAGTCGAAGAACAATAGCAAAGCACCAAGAAACATTGCTGCGTCATAAGTATGTTCCTCAGTGCTGCTAATGTTTTATGGACAATAGAATTAGGAAAAGAA
>DIMZ01000192.1:151-2733 GCA_002425825.1 Cloacimonetes bacterium UBA5553
CTTTTATCTTTTCCAGCTCGGTGGGGATGTCTATCTTATGTGGGCATTTGGGCAAGCATGCACCGCATTGGGTGCATTTATCTGCTCTGCTTTCCTCCGGTATAAACATCTTATACTCAGCTAAATGCCTTTCTTTGTCACCAAACATCTGTGCTTCATTGTAAACACCGAACACTGATGGAATAGCTACTTTAGCCGGACAGGGAAGGCAGTAACGGCATTCGGAGCAAAGAATAGGTATGCGCTTGATATACATCCTGCGTGCCTTTTTATAGAGATTAACTTCCGCATCGCTAAGAGCATCTGCATGGAATGTTTCTGCCATGGCGATGTTCTCTTTAAGCTGTTCGAGGCTGCTCATACCGCTTAGTAAGGTAGTGCAACCAGAGAGGTTCCAAACCCAGCGCATGGCAAGCTCTTGTGGGCTGTAATCCAAGTGGCTCTTATGCCATAGCTTAGCTATTTCATCTGGTATCGGCTTTACCAGTTTACCGCCTCGCAGCGGTTCCATTGATATTACACCCATGTTTCGCGAAACAGCCAATCGATAGCCATTTAATCCGGCTTGATAATGGGTATCAAGATAGTTCAGCATTATTTGGCAGAAGTCCCAGTCGTATGCCATTGTAATATTTTTGAAAACAGGGTAGGCATCGTGGAAAGAAAAGCCAATGTGCCTTATTTTGCCTTGGCTTTTGGCTTCTTCCAGCCAGCTTAAAACGCCCAGGGACACGAGGTTTTTCCATGAGTTCCTGTTTAGCGCATGTAAGAGATAATAGTCGATGTATGATGTCTGTAAGCGTTCAAGCTGCTGGTTCAGGTAAGAATCCATGTCTTCACGCGTTTTAATAAGCCAGCATGGCTGCTTGGTGGCAACAAATACCTTGCTACGGTCTATCTGCTGCAAGAAACGGCCAAGGAAGGGTTCACTATTGCCATTATGATATGGCCAGGCAGTATCAAAGTAGTTCACCCCATTATCGAAGGCATGATGCAACATAGCAAAGCTAGGTTCTTCGTCAATCAGCCCGTCTTTGGTTGTGGGGAATCTCATGCAGCCAAAGCTTAGTGCGGATATCTGGTCTTGTGATCGGGGCATGGTGTGGTATTTCATAGTCTTTCACTCTCCGTTGCTGAAATAATTATGGATATGCTCGGCAGTTTTCTGACCTATGCCTTTTATGCTGCATAGCTCTTCTATGGTTGCTTGTTTAATTGCTTCCACGCTACCAAGCTCTTTAAGGAGCAGAAACTTGCTTTGTTCGCCGATACCGGGGATGGCTTCCAATTCGCTTTCAAGTGTACGCTTCGAGCGTCGTTTTCGATGAAAGTTTATGGCAAAACGGTGTGCTTCGTCACGCACCGTAACCAATAGCCTGAGAGCAGAGGATGATCTTGGTAGTATAACAGAAACATTGGACATGGGGGTAAACACCTCTTCTGCTCGTTTTGCCAGGGAGATAATCTGGATATCGGAGTGCGCAGACTGTGCTAAGGCTTCCACACTGGAAGATAGCTGTCCTTTTCCACCATCGATAATAATCAAGTCTGGCTTCATATCTGGTTCTTTGTCCACTTCCAACAGGAAGCGGGTTAGCGTTTCCTGCATGGCAGCGAAGTCGTTTTGCGTATCAATACTTCGGATAATGAAGTGACGATAATACTTTTTCTTAGCCTTGCCATTTTCGAAGTACACTGCAGATGACACTGTGTCTGTACCTTGAATAGTGGAGATGTCCATACACACCATCTTACGCGGTAAACGCAGCAAGCCCAGTGTGTCTTTAAGCTCTTGAATGGGGAATACGGTGCGATTTGCCTTGCGCAAATGAGCCAGTTTGCTTTCCTCTACCAAGTGGAAAGCATTGCGTTTTGCCATGCTTATCAGCTTGGTCTTTTCACCACGCTGGGGAAGGATAAGCTTGTTGTGAAGCCACTGATTTATGTTCGCAAAGTCATCGGGCTCAAAGGGCAACAGTATCTCTTCGGGGAGGTCTTCTTTATCGGAGTAATAAAGCTGCAGGAACGAGCGCAAGATGCTTTCACGACTGTCATAATCCACGTTAGTAAGGGGGTAGTTTTCCTGGTTTATTATAGTTCCTTCCTGCATCTTTAAGATTAGACAAATAGCCAGCTTATCTTCTTGATAAAAGCCTACTATATCTCGCTTGCGGGTGTCGTTATAGAATACAGATTGACGCTTTTGGATGCGTTCAACAGCCAAAATTCTGTCTCTAATCCTGGCGGCATCTTCGAATCTAAGCATGGAAGCGGCAAGCTGCATTTCTGCCCGGAATTCGTCTAATATCTCCTGATACTTACCACCAAAACAGCGCAGCAAGCGGTTTACGATTAACGCATAATCACTTTGGCTTATAAACTCCACGCATGGTGCCGGGCATTTGCCAAGCTGATAGTTTATGCAGGGCTGCTTATACTTGATTTTGGGGATGTTACGGCTGCAGTTTCTAATTGGGAATATCCACTCGAATGAGCGCAGTGTCCTGCGTAAAGAGCGTACGTCAGTATAGGGGCCGAAGTATTTGGAGCCGTCCTTTACATAATCCCTGCTTACAAAGATG
>DIMZ01000192.1:2749-5619 GCA_002425825.1 Cloacimonetes bacterium UBA5553
CCCTTCAGGAGGATGTTGTACTTGGGCTTGTGCTGCTTTATTAGCGTAGCTTCCAGCAAAAAAGCATCGGCTTCGCTATTGGTAATAATGTAGTCCAGATCGGCAATGTTCTTTACCAATTGCTCGGTTTTAGCATCTTTTGGACTGGGATTAAGATAGCTTTTGATGCGGTTCTTCAGGTTTAGGGCTTTACCTACATAGATTATGTCACCCTGTTTATTCTTCCAAAGATAAACGCCGGGTTGCTCCGGCAGAAAGCTTTGTTTTGCCTCTATCTCCGGCGTAGGCGAGTGCACAAATTCCTTCCTGTGGCTGCAAGGTAATCCAAATGCAGTATCAGTCCTAGTAAGTAAAACAGCACAAAACTGCTTAGTGATAATATCCCGGCTCTGGTTAGCAGCCCCCAACGACCCTGAACTGGGATAAGCTGCTTAGCGTAAATAATACCAAAGAATATGGCTATACAGATCAAAGCCGTTTTTAACAGGTTGGGCAGAACGCCACTAAAGCTTATGTCAGGCAGTTTGCGCTTAATCATGGTAACTAAAACAATGTAGTTAACCATAGCAGTAACAGATGTGGACAGTGCTAGCCCTCTATGCTGTATAAACTGCATTAACACAATATTCAATGAGATATTCAGAGCAACCATAGCCGCTGCAATCTTCATAGGTGTGCGAGTGTCTTTATTCGCATAGAAAAGCGGGGTTACAGTTTGGTTCAGGCTATAAAAGACTAATCCGAGTGAATAGAACACTAATGCTTGATTGGTCATGATGGATGCCTTGGGNNTCACCGCTTTGGAACAGAATGCTCACAAAGTCATTACCCAGAGCCAGAATCAAAGTGGTAACTGGCAGCATGATGTATGCTAAGGATAGGGCTGTAAAGCGCATAGCCTGAGATAGCTCACCGAACTCACGATTGGTAACGTGACGTGAATACATGGGCAGAACTGCGGTGCCAGCAGAAATGGCAAAGATGCCAAGTGGAAGCTGCATCAATCTGTTTCCGAACCCCAATGCAGTTATCGAGCCTATAGGTAAAAAAGAAGCCATCAGGCTATCGGCAATGAGGTTTATCTCTCTAATGCCTATGCCAATCATGGAGGGAATGAACCGGCGCCATAGCTGGGTGATTGCCTCAGAAGAGAAGCTTAGGTATAGCTTCCATTTATAGCCAACTTTCCTAAGATATGGCAGGTTTATAGCTGTTTGCAAGGCTCCGCCTACAATAACGCCCCAGCCAGCCCACATGATTAGCGGCTCACCCACTATTCCGAACACCTTGTAAGGGATGATGATTGTGGATACCATACCGATGTTAAGTAGAGCGGAGGAAAGCCCGGTCATAAAGAAATAGTCGTGAGAGTTCAATACAGCTATAAAGGTGGAAGACATGCCAATAAAGAACAGGTATGGGAAGATGATACGGGTTAAGCGGATGGCGATCTCAGTAGTAGCGGGGTTCAATCCCGGATACAAAAGCTTTACAATTAGCGGAGCCAGGGCAATGCCAAACAATGTCAACACTGCAAGAAACAGAGTAAGGATGCTTAGCAGGTTTAGGGCAAAATCTATCTGCCCCTCTTTCCCTTTCTTAATACCTATCTCGTTGTAAATTGGCACAAAAGCGGTGGACAAAGCCCCCTCGCCAAATAGCCGTCTAAGCAGATTGGGGATGTTATATGCTACATTGAAGGCGTCATTAAGCAATCCGGCACCAAAGAAATAAGCCATCACCTGATCTCTAACCAGCCCAAGGATGCGGCTTAGAAAAATTGCCACGGACATTATGCTGATATTCTTTGCCAGTTTCTTTTGGCTCATAGCTTTGCTTTCAGGAAGTGTTTGGTTTGTATGTATAGGTTTATCATGATAAGGTTCAGGTTCACATTGCCATCAACCTTGCGATTGAAGTCTTCTAGAATTAGCAGATACTCGTGTATGCTATCACAAGCCTGGCTGCTAATACTGCTTATCTGATTAAGCTCATCCAGCTTATCAACATTGGTGATGTTGGTGCTATCGTTTATAGATAGCAATGCAATATCACCGGCTATTATCCTGATATACTTTAGCAAGTCTATTACTCGGTCTTTAACCTGATGTTCCTTATACTTATCCAGAGTGTTATAAAAGCCCAGATCATCTCTTCTTGCTGCAAGCCCCATAATCTCAAAAGCCCAATCCCGTGACACGGATTGCGCATCAGAGGCAATCCTAATGGCCATCTTCAGGTTTCCAGCACTAATCCGGGCTGCGGGTTTCGCCACAGCAAGGGATGTGTCAAATTGCTCTGCCAAAATATTCTCAATTATGCTACGCGAAAGAGGCTTGAAATATATCGGCTGTGTGCGGGATAGAATGGTGGGCATAATCATCTGCATCCTTTCGGTAGTGAGAATCATAACGGTATTTGCTGGTGGCTCTTCCAGGGTTTTCAAGAAGGCATTGGATGTTTGCATGTTCATCTGGTCTGCATTTTCTATTATCACCACTCGATACCTTGCCTCATGGATGGATAGCTCCAGCCGTTTTATCAGTAAAGCTATGCTCTCACGCCTAATCTCGGTGTTTTCCTTAAAAAAGAAATCTGCCCAGGGGCTGTTGCGTTTATTGTCCAGATATGCCTGATACTGCTTTAGTACTTCTTGCTTCTTAATCTCACCCTCGCTGTTCAAATTCAGGTTGGGTGTAGGAAACACATACACAAAATCCGGATGCTCAAGCGAAAGAAACTTGTGACACGAAGCGCAAACCCCGCAGGGTCGCAGCTCTGGCAAGGCATAGCAGTTTAAAGCCATCCCAAAGTAAAGCGCGGTCATAAACTTGCCCACTCCATCGGAACCGTGAAACAAGTAGGCTTGC
>DIMZ01000192.1:5646-6724 GCA_002425825.1 Cloacimonetes bacterium UBA5553
GGTCTATGGTATGGTCTTGACCCTTTATCTTGCGAAACATCTATACTATTGTAATCCTGCTGCGTCCGGCTTCGTCGCTTATGCTTTTGGCATACATGTCTTTCACGTATGGGCTGTTAAACTCGCTGGCAAGCATGTCGTATATCAATACATCGTGGTATTCACCTGCCATGAAGATATAATCGCGGCGTTTTCCGGCGTATTTAAAGCCAACCTTTTCGTAGCTGCGAATGGCACGGCGGTTATAAGAATAAACGTCCATATTCACACTGTGCAGATTTAGAATGTTAAAGGCAAAATCCAGTATCAAAGTAGCAGCTTCGGTGCCAATACCCTGGTTCCAGAACGTCTTTTCGCCTATAAAGATACCAAAGGTGGCATGACGGTGAACATCCGAGATATTGTGTAATCCGCAATTGCCAATCACCTTATTAGTATCTTTTTCTATAATGGCAAAAACAACATCGTTCTCGATCAGCTTTTGCAGCATTGCCCTTTCTTTTTCTATTCCCACCACAGAGGAGGTGAACAGCATAAACTGACCTATCTCCATGTCGTTTACCCATTCTGTATATTTCTCTACATCATCCATGGAAATGGGGGAGAGGTAGCACTTTTCGCCCACAAGTTTACGAAAGTATTTCATTGTTTGCTCCTATATCTTACATTCTATTCCGGTTTATTCATTATTCCGGCATGGTTTTTCCAAACCTTTATCCCTGTCAAGCAGTTTCGCCTTTCCCAGCAGATTTATGCACTCATAATGTTGTGGGAGACAAATCTGGATTTTTGGGACAGATGTGGGGATTATTTTCGGGATAGCTATAGTTTGGAGTTCAAATCCTCTTTCCAAACACCACTTATCTCAGATAATAAGGGAGCTTCGGACTTTAATGCTCATGCTTATTACCCCAAGCCCCAATATGAAGTCCGATCCGCCTTAGATAGCAGATATCTAAGTAGTTAGATTAGGCGGAATGAAGCCAAAAGCTCTTCAATGGTATATGCACGCTTGCTTGCCGAAGTAGTTCCGCACCGGGGTTCATTGGGGTCTGATCGGGGAAAAGCCCGATGAACC
>DIMZ01000192.1:6754-6940 GCA_002425825.1 Cloacimonetes bacterium UBA5553
CCCGATGAACCCCCGATGAACCTCACTTCGGTTCAGCTTTGGGAAGCAAGGAAGCCCTATCTAATCAGCGACAGCGCATAAGCGTAGGTATCAGCATAGCTTTTTAAGCTCTTATATCGATCATTGCTACCTGTGTGCCCTTCATGATAAAGCATTCTAAACACTATGGGATTTTGCCCCAGGTTA
>DIMZ01000192.1:6986-7435 GCA_002425825.1 Cloacimonetes bacterium UBA5553
CAAGCTTTTGTGCCCACTTCAGTGCTTCCCAATAGCCCACGCGGGTATCGAACCAAGCAGCACTGATTAGCATGGCTGGATAATGCGCCGGTCGAACATTGTTATAGGGGCAATACTGCTTCATATACTCGAACACCATCGGGTCGTTAGGATTTCCCCATTCTTCATACTCTTGCAGGGTAAGTGGCAGGCTATCATCCAGCATGGTAGATGTCATATCCACAAAGGGAACATCTGCTATCACCAGCTTCATCAGGTCTGGCCTTAGGTTGCTAACCGCTCCCACAAGCAACCCGCCTGCGCTTCCGCCTTCTATTACTATCTTATCCGGGATGCTTATGCCCTTATCCACGATGTAGCTTAGGCAGGATATGAAGTCAGTAAAGCTGTTTTGCTTATTCAGCAAGCGTCCAGCGTCATACCAGCTTTGTCCATACTCACCACCTCCG
>DIMZ01000192.1:7445-8323 GCA_002425825.1 Cloacimonetes bacterium UBA5553
GCGTTGGTGTCACCATAGGCACCATAAGCCGAAAGCCACAATGCCTGCGGTCTGGATGTGTCCAAATCCTTACGGTGAATAAGGCTAAGGGGAATGCTAACCCCGTCCGCAGTTTGCACGTACACGGTTTTTGAGATGTAATCTGCATGCTTATACTTGCTGCCAGTCTGGCTTTGGTATATCATATTGGAGCTATGGTCGGCAAAGCTGTAGCTGTATATGCTATATGGAGTAAGCTCATTCTCCAGTGCATAGGTAAAGGCTGAAGCATTGGTTTTGGGATTGTACCAAAATGATAAATCTGAAGGGCTATCTGGGATAATCTCATGCTGAAGGCTGTTGTCTAAACGGCTATATATCTGAATGCGTTCAAAGCCGTCAACTCTTCGGTTTGCTACTATATAGTCATTAAAAAGCAGCACCGAGCCCAAAGGCGAATCGCTTTGAGGAGCAATAAGCTGCTTCCAACTGCCGATGTCCGGTTCTGCAATATCGGTGTACGCATACGAGAAATCTGCATCCCAAAAATTGGTATGGAGATATAGCTTGTTATCCAGAATGTCTGGATAATACTGGTGTCCCGGTTTGCGGGCAAGTATCAGCTCGAAGCTTCCCGATAGGTTAGAGCTTTTTAGATAGCTACTCTCGCAGGTGTTTTTGCTGGAGGCAAGCAGAATTATGTAGGTATCATTTGAGCTGTGATATAGACCTAAATCAAATGCTGGGTCAGATTCATTGTATAAAGGGATTTGCTTGCGAGTGTAAGTATCCAGCCTGTAGCAGCTATCCACCTGTAGCCTATCGTTTTGCATGGTAATAATTGCATGACGGTTGTCTTCCTGCCAAATATAGTCCGAGATGCCACTAATGCCTGTATT
>DIMZ01000028.1:0-184 GCA_002425825.1 Cloacimonetes bacterium UBA5553
TTTCGAGCGATTTTATGTAGCTGATCCTTCGCGCAACAGACTGAACAGCGGAACCGGACTGGGGCTGGCTATAGTGAAGCATATAGTTATTCTGCATAACGGCAAGATAGAAGTAAGCAGTGAACCTGGTAAGGGAACCAGCTTTAGCATTAGGCTCCCCAATACAGCATCATAATACTCACAT
>DIMZ01000028.1:261-424 GCA_002425825.1 Cloacimonetes bacterium UBA5553
CTACCGTAAGCTTGCCTTCAGCATTGCTGCGAACTACCGCAAGTGTGGTGTCCCTATCGAGGATTTGCAGCAGGAAAGCCTTTTGGGCTTGTTCAAAGCCTGCCAACACTATTCTCCTGGCAAAGAAACCAAATTCAGCACCTATGCCGTTTATTGGATAAAA
>DIMZ01000028.1:476-691 GCA_002425825.1 Cloacimonetes bacterium UBA5553
CATCCGCAAAGAACTGGGGCAAAGCTATAACACCAGCGATCTCACCGAGGAACACACAAGCAGCCTTTCCGCAAATGGAGAAGCAGATACCGATATATCTCCATTACATCTGCCACAAAACATGCCGGAACTGGAGCAGATCATCATACGGCTGTCTTTCACCGAAAACCTTAGCCTAAAGGAAATTGCTAAAAAGCTGGGCATAAGTGTAGAGA
>DIMZ01000028.1:730-2052 GCA_002425825.1 Cloacimonetes bacterium UBA5553
GAATCTGCAATGATACTGCGATAGCTGCAAGCAATATGCTTGCCTCCACCGCAGATATTTATACTAATTAAGCCTATGGTATTATTCGTCTTCGCTATGATGCTTTATGCTTCTCCCTATAGCCAGATAGATGGTGTTCTCTGCTATATTGGTAGAGAGGTCGCCAATGCGCTCCAGATTCTTGGCTATTCTTAGGATATGTAGATAGAGGTCTATTTGCTGTGGCTGGGCTTTCATTAGCTTCACCAAGTGTTTATAGATAGAGCGGTTCAGGTCATCCACAATGCTGTCGTCATTACACACCTTGCGTGCAGCGGATACATCCTCTTTGGCAAAGGCATCCAGGCTTTCCTTTAGCATTGCCAGAGTGGCATCTTTCATGGTTACCAGCTCGGGTAACTCAACAATTACGGGATTACCAATTAGCTGCGCTGCGCTTTCGGCAATGTTCACTGCTTGATCGCCCAGGCGTTCAAGATCGTTGTTTATCTTATATATCATAAGTATCTGGCGCAAATCTTTTGCTTCAGGCTGGTGCAAAGCGATAATGGACGTGCATTTGCTTTCCAGTTCTATCTCTATTTGGTTCACCCGCTTTTCAAATATCATTACTTCGTCCACGAAACTCGCACCGGTAGTGTAAAGCCCGCCAATAGCCATGCTTACCATCTTCTCCACAAGGGTAGCCTGTGCCATCAGAAGCTGTTTTAGTTCTTGCTTTTTGCTGTTAATCATCTATATCTCCATTCGCAATGCTAATTATAATCTAACCGAAAACGCCGGTTAGGTAAGCTTCCGTTCGTTTATCTTTGGGAACAGTGAAAACCTTTTCGGTTTCATCGAACTCCACCAACTGCCCCAGATACATGAAAGCCGTGTAATCTGAGATTCTTCCTGCCTGTGCGATGTTATGGGTAACAATTAGAATAGACACGCTTTTCTTCAGCTCCAGGCATAGCTCTTCTATCTTTGCCGTGGACTGTGGATCAAGGGCAGAGGTAGGCTCGTCGAGAAGCAGAACTTCGGGGTTGTTTGCCAAAGCGCGGGCAATGCACAGCCTTTGCTGCTGTCCTCCCGATAATGCCATAGCGGGCGAATGCAGCCTGTCTTTCACTTCGTCCCACAGCCATGCAGCCCTTAGGCTTTCTTCCACCCGGCTGTGAATGTCGCACTTGCTGTGCTTGCCCTGGATTACGAGGCCAAAGGCAACATTGTTATAGATACTTTTGGGGAAGGGATTGGGCTTTTGAAAAACCATGCCAACCTTTGCCCTTATCTGGGTTACATCGGTTTTAGAGCCATACACGTCTTTTTCACCCAAG
>DIMZ01000028.1:2078-11646 GCA_002425825.1 Cloacimonetes bacterium UBA5553
CAAGCTTATTTTGCCTTCTATTCTGGTTTCCGGTATCAGGTCGTTCATACGGTTAAAGCAGCGTAGCAGGGTGGATTTACCACAACCGGAGGGGCCAATAATAGCTGTTACTTTCTTTTCGTATAAAGGGAAGTTCACGTTGTGCAAAACCTGATTCTTACCGAACCATAGATTTAAGTTTTCTGCGTATATCCTTGTTTTTACCATTTTCTTTTTCTCCTGATGGAATAACGTATATAGATAGCCACGGCACTAATAATCAGCACCATCATCAACAGCACAAGTGCAGTCCCATAGGCTATGGGCACTTGAGACCTGGCATGCGTGCCCTCGGTCATAAGTGCATAGATATGATAGGGTAATGCCATCACTTCATCACTAACTCCCTTGGGCAGTCTACGCGAGAAGAAGGTGGCAGCCGTAAACATAATGGGTGCAGTTTCGCCGGCAATGCGTCCAATACTAATAATGGTTCCGGTAAGAATGTTTGGCAAAGCAGTGGGCAAGATAACCCGCATAATGGTTTGCCGCTTGGTTGCTCCCAATGCCAGGGAAGCGTGTTCGAAGTCCTGCGGAACAGTTCTGATGGCTTCTTCGGTGGTGTTTATAATCATGGGCAAGGCAAGTATGGCAAGCGTTAAGGAACCCGATAAGAGCGAAACATCAAAGCCCATAAATGATACAAAAATAGCCATGCCGAATAAGCCATAGATGATTGAGGGAGTTCCTGCCAACGTGTTTATGGCAATCTTTAGCACCTTTACCATCCACACCGGTTTCCCGTAGCTGGTAAGGTATATAGCAGTTAGTACGCCCAGGGGCAATGCAATCAGTATTGCCAAAGTGGTAAGCCAGAATGTGCCCACTATGGCAGGATATATCCCGCCTTCGGTCATGGCATTGCGGGGAGCACTAAAGATAAATTCCCAGCTTATAACCTTGTAGCCCATGTAGAACATGCGACTGATGAACACCAGCAGAAACATAAAGGTAATGAATAAAGCAAGAGCAAGTATGCCCGTGCCAAGGTAGCTGTATAGCTTGCGCTTGTTCATCGCGAGCTCCTTTTTAGGAACACCAGTTCTGTTACGAGGTTTGAAACAAAGGTTATGCCAAATAGCAAGATAGCCAGGGCAAACAGGGATTGGTAATGAAGGTCGCCTACTACCGTTTCTCCCATTTCAGCGGCAATGGTAGATGTCATTGGGCGGGTAGATTGAAAGATGCTTTTTGGTATTTGTGCGCTTCCACCCGAAACCATTAGTACAACCATAGTCTCGCCTATTGCTCTGCCAAATCCCAGCAGCACGCTTCCAATAATTCCGCTTTTAGCAGCGGGGATAACTGTGCGAAATATGCACTCTATTCTGGTGGCACCTAGAGCTAAGGCGGCTTCCCTTAGGCTTTTGGGTACATTGGACAGGGCATCTTCACTCATGCTGGCTATTATCGGTACTATCATTACGCCAAGGATTATGGATGCGGTAAACACGTTCAAGCCAGTACTTAAGTGAAACCAATCTCGAACCAATGGAGCTAAGAAAGCCATGCCAAACAAGCCATAAACCACAGATGGGATGCCTGATAGCAGCTCAATAACTGGCTTGGCTATCTCTTTTAATCTGCTTCCGGCTATCTCTGAGATGAATATTGCCGAGCCCAAGCCAAGCGGTACGCCGATTACTAATGCTCCCAGGGTTACATAGAGGCTTCCAACTATCAGTGTGATAGCTCCAAACTCGGGGTTTTCATGAGTGGGATACCAGGCACTGCTGCCCAAAAACTCTTTGACAGATACCACACTGAACATGGGCAGCCCTTCGTGAAAGAGGCTATATATAATGCCCATTAGTGCTACAATTGTAAATAGCGAAGCAATATAGGTAATCCCCTGAAACAATCGCTCTTTGTATGTCTTCATAATCACCTTAATAAACAGGAGAGAGCATGGCATATGCCAGGCTCCCTTCCTGTAGTTCTCTTCTTAATAGCTTTTAGTTTAATGTAATAAAGCCGTTTGCTTTCACAATTGCCTGACCGGCAGCCGATTGAATAAAGCTGATGTAGCGGGCAACTTCACCGGTGGCTTTGCCGTTGGTGTACATATACAGCTTGCGTGAAAGAGGGAAGCTTCCGTTTTTAATAGTGGTATCGTTAGGGGTGATGCCATTAACAGTTAGCACTTTCACTCCTTCGTTTATGTATCCGAGACCGGCATAACCAATTGCACCGGGGGTGCTGCCAACAGCACTAACCACTGCATTGTTGGATGCGAGCAGTTGGGCAGTGGCATCCACTTTGGCTCCACCAAGGGCTTTCTCGTTAAAAACTTCAAAGGTACCGGAAGCTACGTCGCGGGATATAACCACGATGGGCATACTGGGTCCGCCAACTTCTTTCCAGTTCTTAATCTTTCCGGTATAGATGTTTTTTATCTGGGCAACGCTAAGATCGCGAACTGCGTTATTCTTATGCACTACAATGCAGATGCCATCATTGGCAATTACGTATGCAGTGGGATTTATGCCCTTAGACTTGCATGAGCTAATCTCTTTGGCTTTCATAGGACGGCTGGAATTAGCGATGTCAACTGTCTTATTCTGAAGGGCAGCCACGCCAACGCCTGAGCCACCGCCACGAACTGATATATTTATGCTGGGATTGGCATCCATAAAGGCTTCTGCTGTTGCTTGAGCTACAGGTAGCACAGTTGTAGAGCCGGAGCAGGTTATCTTGCCTCCCTTGGCAAACATGGGGATGGCGCATAGGCTAAGGCTGATAGCCAGGATAAAAGCTTTGTATGTGTTCTTCATTATATTCTCCTTACTTCACTGTATTGGCAAAACGCCATTTTAGCTGCAACATCACCTGATCGCTATCCTTTTTGCCATTGGCATAGGAGGCTGCGGACTTTGCTTCATCGTAGCTTTTGGTGGTGTAGTTCAATTGAAGCTGCATGGCAGGAACAGCACTGTCGTCGTGTAAAAAGTTATAGTTCACACCTGCGGTTATAGCGGTTAAGAGGTTCTTATTGGCTGTGTTGTCGGTCTCGTCCCACTTATCATATCTGCCTATCACCTGAACATCCACGGGAAGGTACTCTGCAAGGCTTACAATCGGCATCACCATGATGGCATTGGCAGAATAATCTTTGGAAGAAAAGTCTGAGTGATACTTAACATCTTTGGAAAGGTATTCTGCCCATAAGTCCACAGGGCCGTATGCTAAGCGTAGCACACCATCCAAAAGTGTTTGCTCGTTGTAGGATGAGTTCACTGTTCCATCGGCAAGTTTCTTTTCGCGTTCTACGCTGTTGGTCATAAATGAACCGCCAAGGCTAACGCCAGGGATGGGAGTTAAGCGGACATTGGCAAGATAAGACATGTCTGTGTTGTCTTTTAAGTTGCTGCCCCAGTTCTTGTAGCCTTCTCCATTATACACGCCAACCGCATATTCGCCAAAACCATTGGGAAAATAGCCATTAACAGACAAACCGTAGTCTGCAGAATTGGCAATCTTGTATTCGTCCGACGGAGCTTTGCCGATAAGAGTGTAGTTCCAATCATAGATTGTGCCAAAGTACACTTTCTGCAGTCCGGCTGTAACAACCAGGTCGTTAACCGGGGTAAGCCCAGTAAAATCAACATAGGCATACTTAAGCTTCAGGCCTGCACCATCCTTGAGGGCATCGGTGGAAAACATATCTACAGTAAAACGTCCCTTGGTAGTTTCGGTGAATTTCTTTTCCATGCCGAAATAGCCTCTTTCCAAAGAAAATGAATTACGGGTAGTTACATCATTGCCATCAAAACCTTGTGAGCTGTCCATAGTCCAGCGGTTCCACATTTCTCCGCTAATTTTCAGCTCTGCGCTTAGCATTGTGGGCACGAGTATTACACCCAAGAATAAGACCAAAAGTAGTTTTCTCATTGGTACTCCCTTTTTTTGTTTAGTCTGCCCCTATTATACCTCCCGATTGTTAAGATTTCGTTATGCAGAAGTTAAGAAAGCTTAACCAGGCTACAATGCACGGTGTTACAAGCAGATCTCTTACTAATTGGCTGAATACGCCACATGCTCCTCGCATCTCTCCACCCGAATCAAATCAGACCATGATTGTGAGTGCCTATANNTGTAAGTGCAGGTGTATTCTCTTGCTAATCACATCGCTATAATCTTAAAAGCTCAATATTCCAAAAAACGGGGAGTTGGAGATTTACGCAGGAACATCATGCTGCTGTTATTGCACAATTATTATGAACTCATCACAGACAAAGTTCGTAATTAGTCCGACGTATTAGAGTATATAGTTCAAGAAATGCCTAAGATGATAATTACTTGTGATAGCGGAACTATTCTTGCATACCTTAATGACGTTGGATTTCACGTATGATGATAGTTGATGCCAATAAGTTGCAATAGCACATGTGCCAGTCCCATAGCATATTAGCTATGCTGCACGATAATCATGAAATCAAGATAGATATATTTGCACAAGGAGACAGTATGAAACGAGCATTACTGATGCTATGCCTTTTGTTTTTAGTGGCAATGGCATTCTCTGCCGAAAAAGTGTTATTGGGAGTAGGTGACAATTCCCTTTCCCTCTTTAATTCCACACCAAACGAAACCATCCTGCAATATCGGATAAACACGTTTGAAAAGGAATCGGTAAAGATTAATGGTGAAGAATGGTTCCATATCCGCTTGCCCAAAGAAGGCATAATGCAGGATAAGGGCATGCCTGAGCTTCCCGTATTTAATCGAAGCATCATCATTGATGGCACAGCCAAGATGAAGCTGGAAGTTTATGATATTGAATACCAGGATATCTTGTTACCCGTAGCTCCGTCTAAGGGAGTTATAACAAGAGATATAGACCCAAAAACGGTTCCCTATACTTTCGATAAAGTATATATGGGTGCCAGCTATTTCCCCGCAGATATGGCAGAGCTTTCTGAGCCTTACATCATGCGTGACTTTCGTGGTGTTACGGTTCAAACCACCCCCTTTGCCTACAATCCCTCTACAAAAACCTTACGCGTTTATACCGCATACAAGATTCGCGTGTACAACGACGGCATAGACAATGTAAACATCCTTAGCAAAGCCAGAACCTCTATATCCAAAGACTTTGCTCCCATCTATGAAAACCACTTTGTAAACTGGAATAGCTATCGTTACACACCGGTTAATGATAATTATGGCAAGCTGTTAGTAATATGCCATACCAATTTCCTCACCCAGATAGCCCCTTATGTAAACTGGAAGAGACAGAAAGGTGTTCAAACCGAACTTGTGGAATGGAGCACCATCGGTACTACTGCCGCTCATTTACAAACATACATCCAAAACAGGTATAATTCGGATAACAGCATCACCTTCGTTCAGCTTGTTGGCGACGCACCTCAGATTCCTACCCTTAGCTCTGGCGGTGGCGGTAGTGATCCACAATTTTCCAATGTTGCAGGTGGTGATAACTATCCCGACATCTTTATAGGACGTTTCTCTGCCGAAACAACAGCGCAAGTAACTGCCCAAGTGAATAAAACCATTGCCTACGAGCGTGATTTAAATACTACAGATACATGGCTTTCCCGCGCACTGGGTATAGCCTCTTCTGAAGGCGGTAGTGGTCAAGGTGACATGGGCGAAAGCGACATCCAACACATGAACCTTATCCGAACTGATCTCTTGAACTATGGCTACACTTCTGTAGATCAGGTTTATGATCCAAGCGCCTCAGCCTCAACAGTTACCACAAACGTTAATGCCGGACGTGGATTTATTAATTACGTCGGTCATGGTTCAGATACTTCATGGGTAACCACAGGCTTTAACAATACCAATGCCACGGCTTTGACCAATGGAACTAAGCTACCTTTCATAATGGACGTAGCTTGTGTTAATGGTAACTTTGTGTCACTTACTTGCTTTGCCGAGGCATGGTTGCGTAATGCCAATGGTGGAGCAGTGGCTATGTATGCCAGCACCATAAACCAGAGCTGGAACTCTCCCATGAGAGCGCAGGACGAAGCTACAGACCTACTGATAGCCGAGTCTAAAACCACCACTGGTGGCTTGTATTACAACGCATCATGCCTGATGATGGATATCTATGGCAACACCACCGGCTCAGACGGTGTGAATATGTTCCGCACCTGGACAATCTTTGGTGATGCATCGCTAAAGATACGCACCAAAACTCCCATGGTGATGAATGTTACTCATCCTGCTACTATACTGATTGGCTCCACCAGCGTATCAGTAAGCACTGGCGTGGCAAATGCCATGGTAGCCATTACCTATAATAATACTATTTATGGCGTGGCAACCACCAACAGCAGCGGAAATGCTACCATTACTTTAAACAATCCGCCTACAGGAGCTCTGAACTATACAATTACTGCCACAGGCTTTAACAGGGTTACCTATGTTGGCACCATTCAGCAGATTGCCGGTAATGGCCCCTTTATGACTGTGGAATCTGCCACCTATGCAGATAGCAATAATAACGTAGCAGAATACAATGATAGCGGTAGCTATAACATCAGCTTCAAAAACATCGGTACTGCGGCTGCTACAAACGTTAGCGCAACCCTCGCCTGCAGCACGCCGGGAATAACGCTGGTGGATGCCAGCGAAACCATAGCTTCATTAGCTGCCGGTGCTTCGGTATTTAGAAACAATGCTTTTAGCTTTAATATTGCCAATAACATTGCTAATGGAACCACGGCTAATTTTACCATTACCATGACCGCAGGAACAGAGACTTGGACACATGAAATTTCTCTTAGCATTAATGCTCCTATGTTTGCCTTTGGGAACATGAGCATTCTTGATCCCAGCGGGAACAACAATGGCAGACTGGATCCGGGCGAGACAGTTACCATCACCATCCCGCTCAATAACACCGGTGGTGCTGCATCAGCAAGCGGTAGCGCAACTCTATCATCCGCAACCAACGGCATATCTGTGATAGCAAACTCTGCCAACTTCAGTTCTGTGGCTGCTGGCGGAACGGCAAGCCTTAGCTTCACAGTGTCCGCTTCTACGGGCATGACAGTGGGAACCATTGCCAGCTTTGTGTTCAATTCCACATCCGGTGCCTACAATGCTAACAAGACTGAGACAACGGCAGTTGGTTTGATAATAGAAGACTTTGAAACAGGTAACTTCAATTCCTTCCCCTGGGAACTCAGTGCAACTCCCTGGAGAATAGAGAACACTGGTGCCTATGCAGGAACTTATGTGGCTAAGAGCGGTACCATTACTGCAAACCAAAGCACAACGCTGCAAACCACACGTGTGCTTACCTCAAGCGGAACTCTTAGCTTTTATTACAAGGTTTCCTCAGAATCCGGTTATGATTTCCTGAAGTTCTATATCGATGGAACCCTGCAGAACCAATGGTCAGGCACAGTAGATTGGACTCAGGCATCATACACCCTGAACCCGGGAACCAGAGTATTAAAATGGGAATACATGAAAGATGGAAGCGTTGATAGTGGAACCGACTGTGCTTGGCTCGATAACATAATATTCCCTGCCTCCACTACTGCCAGCACCTTCAATCCTCCCACAAACTTTGCCGTTACTTCCAGCCATGCAGTGGCAAATCTTAGCTGGAGTGCGCCGACATCCGGCACCCCCACCGGCTATAAGATTTACAAAAACAGCAGCTTGCTTACCACTGTTACAGGTTTGTCTTATACAGACACGGCAGTAAGCAATGGCACCAGCTATTCCTACTATGTAAAGGCTGCCTATTCCGGTGGCGATTCCGATGCTACTAACACCATTTCTGTAACTCCCAATGCTGTTGCACCTACTAACTTAGTTGCAAGCCCCGGCAACGGCGTGGTGGCTTTAACATGGACTGCTGCTACAGGTAGAGGCATGGATGATGTCATAGATAGCAAAGATGATCGCGCTATCAGCGGTTATCGGGTGTATCGCAATGGCTCAGCTATTGCTAATGTAAGCGTTACAAACTATAACGATAGCGGGCTAACCAATGGAACCAGCTACTCATACTATGTAACCACAGTCTATGCCAATCCTGCAGGCGAATCAGCAGCATCAAACACAGTCTCTGCCACTCCTAATGTAGTGTTGGAAGCCATAATTGGCAACGGCACTGCGGTAACAGGCACAACAGCCGCCTCACCTGTAAACGTATATTATAAGAGCTTGCATGGGCAATCCATTTATACTGCTGCAGAACTGAATAGCGCAGGTGTGATTGGAGCTCAAAATATTACACATATTGGCTTCAACATTACAGGCCTGCCTACGGTTGCTATGCCAAACTTCGTGGTAAGAATGAAGCATACTACTGCCATGAACGTAGCCAGTGCATGGGTGACGGTAGATGCCAGCAACATAGTTTATTCCAATGCGTCATACCTGCCCACTCAAACCGGCTATAATATGTACACCCTATCCACTCCCTTTGCCTGGAATGGAACAGATAACATAGTAATCGACACTGCCTTTGGCGTTTTTACCCCGAACTATGCATCCACCGGGCAAGTACAATATACCACAGTTACCGGAGGCTATAGGTTTGGTAGAAATGATACTGTGGATCAAACCAATCTATTCACCGGCACCGGCACTGCCACCACACGCCCCAACCTAAAGCTTATTCTTGCCCCTGCAACCAGCAATCCGCAGATAAGCGTTGCTCCGAACACCCTCAGTTATGGCTCGGTAGCAGTTGGCGCAAACACCTCTCAGAGCTTCACAATTACGAACGTAGGTGGCGGAACACTTACCGGAACCATCACCACTCCCACAGGTTATAGCGTGACAGCACAAAGCCGCGACGAGCGCAATACCATCAATTTCAGCTTGGGGGAGAGTGCATCAATAGTATATAACCTTAGCTTCGCTCCTACTGCTGCAGGCTCATATAATGGAAACGTGGTTATTGCCAGCAATAGCGAAACCCTTAGCACCTTTAATATTACCGTAACAGGCACAGGCTATATCCCGCCAACCATGGTGCTTGATGCCGAAATGATTGCTGCCACTTTAATGCAAAATGAAGAAGGAACAGATAGCTTCAGCATAAGCAACACAGGTAGCCAAAGCCTGAACTATAGCATCGGCTTATCCGAGGTGCGTAGTAGAGCAAATGTACAAAACAGCAATGCACGAAAGGTTAGCTTAAGCAAAAATATTACCGGCTCAACTCTTGTGTTAGACACTAACCTCTTTGTTCCCGGTGCTACACAGGACTGGACATTTACTGCCACTAATGCCAGCCCTGATTCCGACTGGCTGAAGTACGTTATAGTCCAGTTTCCAGCTGGTGTAACTGTTAACAGTGCAACCAATTTCGTAGGTGGAGACGGTGGGGAAATGACTCCTGATGTTACCACCGGTAATGGAGTTACTATCACTTGGTTTGGTCAAACATCCAGCAATTGGGGCGTTATCTACGGTAATGGTGACTTTGCCACTGCAACCGTGAGTGTAAGCGTTCCAGCCGGTTATGGCTCAACCATGAATATTCCCTATACTCTTAAAGGAGACGGCTATGGTGTAGACCCGCACACCC
>DIMZ01000028.1:11654-13265 GCA_002425825.1 Cloacimonetes bacterium UBA5553
GTGGGGGCATTCAAACCATAACCGCAAGCTTCTCTGCTGTCGGTATGGAAGCAGGGCTGTATGAAGCTCTTCTAAGCATTTCTTCAAACGACCCAGTAAATCCCATTCAGTCAGTTCAGGTGTTGATGGAAGTGTTTGACGGCAACCGCCCTCCGCAGATAAGCCTGCCGGAAAGCTTCACTTTCGAGAAAAATGGCAGCCTTACTCAAAGTTTCGCGTCATACATCAGCGATCCTGATGCGGATCCCTTAACCTTGTCCTATACTAGCAGCGAGAACATCACGGTTTCCATTAGTGGCACCAGTGTTACTTTCGGTGCAGCCATGAACTTCGTGGGAACAGAAACCGTTTCCTTCACAGTAAGCGACGGTGAATACTCTGCTCATGACAATGTGGATATCATAGTTACTCCCACTGAGCTACCAAGCTGGGAACCTGTAGTATATCCCACAAATCCTGCCACGGTTTATGCGGTTGTAACTATTGATGGCATACCTGCTCAGTTGAACGACATGGTAGCCGCCTTTGTTGGCGATGAATGCCGTGCAATTGGCGAGATTGTGATGATTGACCGTGCAGTGGCATACACCACCCTGGTGGTAAATCTTGCCAACTCAGGTGAAACAGTTAGCTTCAAAATCTACTCATACACTACAGACACCATCTATCCAGTTCAAGAAGAGATGGCTATGAGCGCCGGTGAGGTGTATGGTGAAACAGAACCTGTTCCTCTAAATGGAACCATGAATCTATTCATAGCAAGCCCAGTTATTGCCATTCAAAGCACCGAGACCGGAGCCAGACTTACCTGGAATGCGGTTATGCATGCCAATAGCTATAGAATATACGCTTGCAGCGAACCCTATGGCGTGTACAGCTATGTTGGTTCCACCGATACTCTCTTCTGGAACATAAACCCCAACGCTGATAAGATGTTCTTCAAGGTTGTAGCCGAAAAGATTATACCCACAAAGGCAACAAAATGAAGAGATTTACAATAATACTCCTGCTGACAGCCCTATGTTTAGGGCTGTCTGCAAAGGGTTTTACCCAATACTACTTTCAGTTTGAGATTACCGATAAGTCCGAGCTAAAAAACATCAGCAATATGATCTCCATAGACAACGTTAAAGGCAATTGGGTGTATGCCTATGCCAATGATGCTGAGTGGAGTGCATTTCAGGAGTTGGGCTACAAAACCCGGCTCTTGCCCGCCCCATCAAGCCTTATCGAGCCGGTAATGAGTCGTTCGATTGGCCATGCCAAGCTTTGGGACAGCTATCCGACTTATGAAACTTATGTCTCCATGATGTATGCCTTTGCCTCTGCTTATCCGAACCTATGCCAGATTGTAGATGCGGGAACCACGGTTAACGGACGCAAGATTCTATTTGCCAAGATTTCGGATAACGTTGCTACTCATGAAGCCGAACCGGAAGTTATCTACACCAGCACCATGCACGGAGATGAGACAGTTAGCTACATATTGATGCTACGCCTGATAGACACACTTCTCAGTAGCTATGGAACAAATCCCAGAATTACTAATATTGTAAACAGCATGGAGCTGTGGATTAGCCCAAATACTAATCCCGACGGCACTTACTATGG
>DIMZ01000028.1:13279-15597 GCA_002425825.1 Cloacimonetes bacterium UBA5553
ATCCTCTGTAAGTGGTGCCCGACGCGCAAATGCCAATGGTTATGACTTAAACAGGAACTTCCCGGATCCCAATGGTAACCAGTATTCTGGTGCTCCAAGGCAGATTGAAACCACACACATGATAAACCTTGCCAACAGCAAGCATTTTGTGTTTGGTGCAAACTTCCATGGAGGGGCAGAGGTGGTGAACTATCCTTGGGACTACACCTACACTCTGCATCCAGACGATGCCTGGTATCAGACCAGCAGTTTTGCCTATGCCAATAGTGCCAAAGCAAATGGCCCATCTGGATACTTCACCGGTATTAACAGCAGTGGTATAACCAATGGTGCCGTTTGGTATCTGGTGAATGGTGGCAGACAAGATTGGATGAACTATACTGCAAGATGCCGTGAGGTAACAATAGAAGTTAGTAACACCAAGCTACCCGCTGCCTCAACCTTACCAAACTATTGGAATTATAACTACGATGCCATGCTAAGCCATTTGGAACAAGCACTCTACGGTGTTCATGGCGTTGTGACGGATCACTACGGCAACCCGCTTAATGCAACTATCGATGTTGCCCAGATTACGGGTAATTATACCAGCATTACTACAGACCCTGCACATGGGGATTTCTATCGCTATCTAAATCCTGGCACTTATACACTTACAGTTTCTGCAGCAGGATTCCCGGATAAAGTGATAAGCAATGTGGTAGTGAATGCAAACACCAAAACTACGCTAAATGTAGTGATGGGTGAAGCCCCGCATTCGCAGAGCATCAGCCTGCAACCTGGCTGGAACCTGATGAGCTTCAATATTGATTTGGGTGCGAATACCCTTAACAGTGTGTTTGATGCCAATCTACGCCAGTTAAAGGACAACCGATATACCTATTCTCCGCAAATGGCATCCCACTTTAATACACTGACCGCTCTTAATACCGCCAAGGGATACTGGGTTAAGAACAATAGCTCTTCCACCCTTAGCGTAACGGGACAGCTTCTTAGCTGTGCCGCGCATCCGCAAAGCCTGAATGCAGGATGGAACTTAGTGTCTTATCTACCGAATAGCAACATGTCTATCAGTGCAGCTTTAGCGAGCATTTATTCGCAACTGCTGGAAGTGAGAGACATTAATTCTGCCTGGGTTGCTGGAAGCGGCGGGAGCCTTAGCCAGCTTAGTCCCGGAAAAGCCTATTGGGTAAAAGTATCAGCCCCTTGCACCTTGGTATATCCATAAGGTAACACGGCAGCTTACATATAAAGGGCGGGGTTTCCCGCCCTTTTTGCTTGTAGTTATGTGGCATCCCGTAAGGCAGATCATGTTTGAACACAGGCAAGAAACAGCCGGATAACAAAAAAGCGGGATACAGCACATTGCCATAACCCGCATATAAGTCTTAGCTTGCTTATGATTTTACGCTAACATTTATGTTCTTGAATCTGGCGGGGGCAATGCCGTGGGAAAGTTGCATCACTTGTCCCGGTTCGCCTTTACCGCAATGGAAGGTGCTGTGATAGCCCCATTCATCCTCTCCACAAATGGCATCGCAGGCGTTCCAGAAGTCTTTGGTGATGCCGTAGTAGGTAGGCTCTTTTACAATGCCAACAATGCGACCATCTTCTATCTTGTAGCCTATCTCGGTGGTGAATTGGAAGTTGTTGCGATTATCATCTATGCTCCAGGTTTTTGTGAAGTCCAGCAAGTACCCCTTTTGAGTGGACTTAATAAGATCATCCAGGCTGCCGGTTCCCGGAGCGATGCACAGGTTGGTCATACGAACCAATGGGAAGTCATCGGCATACGAGCCTTTCATGTTTGAAGACGGCTCCAGCCCCAGCATGTGGGCTATATGGCGAGATGTTTGCTGATCTACTAACACACCATTGCGGATTATGTCTATCTTTTTGCCGGGTACACCCTCATCATCCATGGGATGATAGCCCAAGCCATTGGGATCAGTACTGTCGGAATAGATGTTCACTATAGGCGAGCCATATTGATACTTACCCAGCATTTCCGGCTTTACAAAGGTCTTACCTGCGTACGATATCTCCATGCCGAAGATGCGGTCTGCCTCAGTAGCGTGTCCAACAGATTCATGCAGTTGCAGAGCAAGATGTCCATTGCCAATAATGATGTCTGCTTTTTCTTCTTGTATGGTTGGAGCCTTTAGCAGGTCGATGGCTTCCTTCATTATTCTATCGGTGTTCTCGGCAAACTTTTGCTCATAAAATAGCTCGAAGCCAGCTCTTCCGGCACTCATGTGTCCCGGCCAGGTACGGGATTGAACTTGACCGGAATCGGCTGCCACCACCATCATTACCGG
>DIMZ01000028.1:15609-16625 GCA_002425825.1 Cloacimonetes bacterium UBA5553
CTGTATTGGCATAATACTTCTCCTGACGGACAAATTCACCTGCCACATAGGAATGAACAATCTTGCCACTGGGCTTTATCGCCTCTGCCAGATTGCCCAGATAGCTCATCTTTTCTTCTTTTGCCATGGTAAAGGGATTAATTTTGGGCTGGTGGTGATACTCGGCAATGGTGCGAGCCAATGAGGGAAAGCTCACTTTGTTCTTTTGAAACTTCGATCCTTGCACTGCATTGGCAACAGCGGTTTTAATCATGCGGTCGATGGCATGGTCGGACAAGTCTTTCGCGCTGGCAAAGCCCCAACAACCATTCACCAATACTCTTACGCCCAATGCAGGAGAACCCTTTGAGCTGCCATAATTCCTTAGGTGTCCATTAATAAAGCTGATAATTTCGTTATCGGTAATTGTGATCCGCACATCGGCAAACTGAATGTTGTTAGTGTGGAGTCGCGAGATGATGCTTTTTATTTTATTTTCCATTATGCATGTCCTAAATAGTGTTTGTGGAAGATGTGATATTAAAGTCTATCACTAAGGCGTGTGGTGCCTTTACTGTAGAAATGTCGAAGCTTTCATAGTTATCAGAGAAGGGAATAGTGTATGCTCGGTTCTCAAGGGCTACAACGCTTTTCAGGATGCGTTCGATTCGCTCTGTAAAGCGGAGGTTCATCACCACCTTGCTAATCTTGCCATCTTCGATAAGAAAGGTTCCGTCTCTGGTTAATCCGGTAAGTGAGGTCTCTTTGGGGTTTATAAAGTTCATATAGTGCAGACTTGATACATACAAACCTCGTTNNTGCCAATAAGCTCTTCAAGGCTGCTGTCACCGGTAGCTATCTTCAAGCAGGAAGCAGTGTTGCCATTCTTGGGCAGCCCGGTTTTATGGTGGTAGTAATTATCGCAGATGAAGTTTCGGAAGTATCCGTCTTCAATAAGCTTCAAAGCATTGTAGATGTGTCCGTCTGAGCCATAATCCATGCGTATCATCTCAGGATCACCGGGATCGTCTGTGATG
>DIMZ01000028.1:16646-27350 GCA_002425825.1 Cloacimonetes bacterium UBA5553
AGATATCGGGGAACACCCTTTGATCTATCTTGCCTTCAAAGTAGCTGCTGCGCTGGTCCAAAGCCCTTGCGCTCATGCCATAGCTGAGGTATTGCACAAATTCGGCAACGCAACGGGGAGCTAGTATAATGTCGTATTTGCCTGCTTCTACATTAACTACTTCGTTTACACAAAACTCAATCTTCTGCATTAAGCGACTGCAGAAGTCATCTTGGTCAAAGTAATTGAAGTCGTCGCCACCAAAGGTTTCCATTACTGTTAGCTGAGATTTGTTATGCACAGCTTTAATCTCCAGATAAATGGGAGAGGTGCTGCTGCATTTGTCCAGCTTATTACTATTCATGATGCGCACTTGGCTGAAGTTGCAGATAAATGTGCCATATAGCTCAAAATCGTGTTTGGCTGCACTTGCGCTTAAAGAAGATAGAATATCTGTTTTGCGGGCAAGCGGAATTGAAGTGATGTTGTTTATAATCTCTCTGTTCTCTGCAAGGCTGAGATCAGTTTCCACATCCACAAAGTCAGGGTCTTCGGGCAGGCTGTCTATAATGCCAAGCGCATTCTGCAGGGCATCATCAATCTTGGCATAGCTTGGGTCGTCGATAGTAAAGCTGTAAGACTTTTTGCCTTTGAACAAATCGGCAGAGATGCCAATGTTTTCTTTGCTGATGTTATAATTTGTCTGGCTCTGGTAGAAACGGAGGAAATCTGTTTGCCAAAAGCGTTGAGCTATGCTGTATTTCAGCTCACTGTGCTTATCCAAAGCAGACTTCAGGTATTCGAGTTGTTCGTACATTTCTATTTCCTTATTTGTTTATATCCAGGTGGTGTTGTTATGACGGCGTTTTGGGTTCGTGCTACGGGGTAGATAGCCGCCTAAACGCTTAGTTTTAATCTTCTTTCCGGCAACGTGTTCGCCACCAAAATAGATGGCTTGGAAGCTGCCAGTAAGTTCGAATGCTGTGCCATCAGCAGTTTTAAACTTGCTGTTTACATCGGGATTATACAGCACGAAATCGGCATCTGAACCAGGATCAAGACTACCTTTATTGGGGTAAATACCCAGCCTTTTGGCAGCATTCTCACTGGTCATTTTGATGCAGGTGGCAAGTGGTACCTTATGCTTCTTCCAGAGTTCGGAAAGCACCCACAAATATGAATATGCCAGGGAACTCATGTCGCAGCCCTTGAATACTTCAGCACAGTCATCAGCAATGCGCACCGGCGCAGTGCAATTGGACACAAGATATATCTTGTTGGTGCGAATCAACTCGAAAAGAAGGTCGTAATAATCGGCAAAGTCACATTTATGATCCGGCTTATGTACCAGGTTATCGAAAATTGGCATCAGATCGCTTACACAAGTGGCAAAGGAGATGTCGCTGCGTTTGGAGATGCTGTTTATAAACTCTATGGTGGGGAATGAGGATACCCGCGGGATGTGGATGGGATTCTCCTGCATTCTGCGCAACATTTTCTTTATTGCATCCATCTGCGCCACAAAACTGAAGCTGTCATGATTCTCGTGATCATAGCCCTGGAAGGCAAAGGCAGTGTCGCTTTCGTAGATATCTAAGAATAGATCCATGATCTCAGTGAAGCTTATCTCGCTGATAGCAGGATTTGGGCTGGGTGCAGATAGGGCAATGCCAACTACTCCTTTCGCCCATAGCTCTTGCGCCGATTCGGCATGATAGGGATAGTCCGAGATGTCCACATGCCCCCAAAGGGCTGTGGCAGTGTAGGCATTGGCATCAAGCAGCTCGGCCTTGGCCTTGAGATCAGATAAACTAAAGACAGGGCTTTCGGTAAAGTAGCTTAGTTCACCTACGGTTGTCCAGCCTCCCTCAAGGGCTGCTTTGGTTGTATCGGCAATATCCCTGGCTGCTGTAGCATCATTGCTGCAGATATGCAAATGCGGGTCGATGCCTCCTGGCAACAAAACCAAGCCTTTTGCGTCTATTACTTCCAGCTCGTCTTCATACATAATCTCATCGGTTGAGACCTTAACTATCTTTTTGTCAAACAACACGTTCACCCGCTTTAAAGCGTTCGATGAAGTAGGCAGCGAAACATTAGTTAACAGCTTCATTATCAGTATGCCATTATGTTCATGCCGGCATCCACGAAGAGAGTTTCGCCGGTAACGCCGGAAGCAAGGTCGGATAGCAGGTAAAGAGCAGTCTTTGCCACATCATCCGGCTCTATATTGCGCCCCAGAGGAGCTGATTTCTCTATCCTGCGTTGCATCTGAGATACGCCCCCGATGGCAGAAGAAGAGAGGGTGCGAAGTGGCCCAGCGGAAATGGCATTAATTCTTACTCCATGCTCGCCCATACTGTGCGCCAGATAGCGTACGCTACCTTCCAGAGCTGCTTTCGCCACGCCCATCACACCGTAATTCGGAACTACCTTTTGGGCTCCGTAATAGCTGATGGTTATCGCGCTGCCGCCGGGTTGCATTAGGTGTTCTGCTTCTTTCATCGCAGCAATAAAGGTGTAAACGCTAACGTCCATTGCGGTTAGAAACCCATGTCGGGAAGTGTGATGGAAGGGTATGTTTAGCTCGCTGGAAGGAGCAAAGGCAACAGAATGAACAAGGTAGTCCAGGTTCTTCCACTTGCTTGAAACCAAGCGGAATAGATTTTGGATTTCATAATCTTTGGATAAATCACATTGTATGCAGTCTTGAACCCCCAGTTCATCTGCAATGGGCAGCACACGCTTTGCCAAGCTGGCTGAGGCATAGGATAGTATAAGCTCCACTCCGCTATCAACCAATGATTTGGCTATTCCATAGGCTATGCTGTGTTTGTTTGCCAAGCCCAATATCAGGGCTTTCTTCCCTGTTAAATTCATGGCGTTTCTCCTTTAACGCGAGCAATCTCGCCTTTCACTGCCTGAATGGCAGCACTGTCCTGTAGTGCTTCGAAGATAATCTCCGCCCTGCGAAGATTGGCTAATGCTGCGGTTTTATCTTTCTGCCTGGCCTCTATCTGTCCCTTTAGCCAATATCCGTGCCCCAGACCCTTGTAGTTTCCGGACAAGTAATCCCAGTCACAGGCATAAGATATGTATTTCTTAGCATTTGTATAGTATTCGTTCAGATAATAGTGATATGCCAAAGCGTGCCAGGCAGCCGAGAGCAACTCGGGGTTATGCTGGTTCTGCTTTTTTAACAGCTTGCGATATTGCTTACTGAAGCCAAGCAGTTCTTTGGCTTCGCTATCTGTGCTCTTGCCCAAGTAGCTGTCTGCCTGCAACTTTATTGTGCTGATCTGTAGCCTGGCATACAGCGGGTAATGTGTTTTATCCATCGCTGTTTCAGACAAGGCAGCATAGTCATGTCTGGTTTGCAGTTCATATAGCTTCAACAGCAGCAGATGGTAATCAAGCACCGGGTTTGTATCCATTACCAGCAGTTTCATATCGTTCGCAATGTCCTGGTATGCCTTCTGCTTCCCCTCGGTGATAGCAATCCTACCCAGACCTGCCATGCAGCTAAGCTTTCCTTCAATATCGGCACAGCTGGAGTAAAGACCTGAAGCGTAGCTGTAGCTTTTGATAGCTGCACTGATATCGCCCACGGCTTCCTGCTCTCTTGCCATTGCCAGGTAGCTATCTGCATCATACTTGGCAGCAGGGTGCAGGGGCGGCTTTAGTGAAGAACAAGCCACTAAGCTCAATAGCAGCAGCACTATGATACTAATGCGCATGGGAGTCCTCATGCATCCTGAGTGGTGCAGGTGCATTCACCTTGGTAGATGGGCTTATGCCCTTGCGTAACAATGGATTGTTGTTCAGTGCCTCCAGGGTCTTGCGCGCTTTGTCCAAGCTAAGATTCAGATTGTGTAGCAGCATGCGCAACTCGGGGTTATTCACCTGGGTCAAAATGCCCTCCAGCTCGCTGGTAGCCCCGCTAAGGTTCATTAGGGTACCGGATAACGGGTTTATTAACAGCTCCAAGCTGGGGTCTATCATCTTTATTAATAGCGAATCTGGATTCTTATAGTTATCAACACCGGTCTGCACGCTTTTCATAAGGGCATCCACTTCATCCAGCCGGTTGTTAAGGCCTTGGCTGAGGTCTGCCAGGTTGTTCAGCATCCGCATCAATACACCAGATTGAGAATTATTATCTTTATTCAGGTTTATAGACAGTAGCAGCAATTCCTGCATAATCTTTTGAGCTTCGCCAAGACCCACATTAGCCTTCTCAGAGGCATCCGCCAGATTAACCAATAACCGCGGTATGGCACCTCTATCGGCATTATGATCCTGATTTAGTGCATTCGTAAGCTGGGCAAGATTACTTATAATGGCAGCAATGGGATCGCTCTGCTGAGGAGCTATGCGTTTTAGCTGCATCCTGCCTTCTTCAAAATCTGAAGAGGGAACCAGGCCATCTATGGAAATTGGCGTGTTTGAAAGCGGGTCTCGGATGAATTCCAGAGTTGTTTTACCGGTAATGGGATTAGTGCTGCGAACTAAGGCTGAGCCTGTAACTACAATATTCTTATAACGTTTCAGGATATAGAATTCCAGTCCAATATTGCCGTCTTCTTCCAATCGAAAACTACGCACTCTACCCACTTCAAATCCACGATACAATACGGGGGTCTGAGTGGAAATCCCTAAGGCATTGGCAACGGTGCTACGGTATATGTACTTCTTTTCCAATAGATTTTGCCGCAAGGCAATTAACACCAAGGCCACCAACAACACAATTAATGGGATGCCAACAAAGGCTAAGACTATTTGTTTGGCGTGCTTTATCTTATAGCTCATAATTTAACTCTAATACAGGCTGGCATTATACTTTTCAGCTTTGCATTTTTGTCAAGCTTTTGCTGCGTTTCTGCCTGTATTATTTATCCTATAATGCTGTTTGCATAAAAAAACGGTATAAAACCGCACAATTCACTAATGGGTTATTGCTGATAACTACCCTAGCATCCCATTGTATTTCGCGCAAAGTTGCCTGTTTAGTGCCGCAAACACTTTAGATGCCAGCAAGGGCTCGGAACTAAGCAGCAGACAGAGCTTATCATATGGCAATATCTCCGCTTCCACTTCGCTAAGTGCAAGCACATCTGCAGTTCTACGAGTAGGAATAATGAAATTCATCTCACCTATCAGATTTGCCTCTTTTAGTCTGGCAACTTCCACATGGCTACCCTGGTGGTCGGTTATACGCACTGATACAAAACCCCTCTCGATGCAAAGTATGTCCCGGCTTCGGTTGCCAGTATTAATTATCAGGTCATTGGGCATATAGCTTTGCCATTTGGCGATGCCCTTTAGTTTAGCAATCTCCTCATTACTAAGGTCATGGTATAGAGGGTGCTTAAGCATGATTATCTCCATCATGTGTAATGCGGATAATCTTTAGGCACAGTGAGTCGTTAATAGCTGCCTGAATGCGGGCTGCCAATTCTGCATCGGCATCCATAGATGTTTTAACTTCATTAAAATCTATCATTAACACGCTGCTATCTCGCAGGCTGCGAAGTGAAAATAGTGGGGGAGATGGCTCTATAAAGCATGTTTCTCCCGCTATCTCACCCGGATAGATGCTTCCAATCTTTTTGCCCTTTGCATCCAGTATTTCCAGTTCACCCTGCTCAAGGATTACAAAGCAGTCAAGTTCCACTCCGATTTGTACCACATACTCTCGGGCTGGAACTTCCATGCTTTTACATAGCTTTAGCATGGCTTGGGTTTGCTTATCATCCAAGTACTTAAAAAGATCAAGCTCCTGGCTACCTATGTATATATTCATAATCTCCTGCTCATTACCTGAATCCCAGTTTTAGCCGTAGATAGCTAATCAGTCCCAATGCTAAAATCATTGCAAGTGCCACCACAATATCCACATACATGGTGTAATACTCTCTTGTTTTCAAGCTCATTTTGTGAGATAGAAAGATATTCCTGTTTTGCAGTAAGTAATCACCATGAGCATACTTAACAGAATCTCTTATTTGCAGATTGGTATATCTGGATTCGGGATGCTTTATAATAAACTCGTTAANNTTATGTGCATTAACATCCGCCATATATTGCTGATAGCTTCTGGAAGTGTCTTTTGCCTTTGCCACAAACTTTCTGTTTTCCCTCTCCATGAAGTTCATGCGAGCGGAAGCCGTAACCCAGCCTTCATACAGCCAACGGGAAGGGATAAGCTGACAAAACTCAGGGATTTCCCGATGCGGATTTAGCTTTAGTAACTTGTTCATGTCTGCAAACCGGATAACCGCGCCGCTGAACATAATCTGAGGGATTATCACCAAAGGCAGGATGTTCACAATCGCGCTTCTGTCCTTAATAAATGCAGAGAATAGCAGCCCAAGGCTATAGCCAATCACTCCGCTAAGCAGCAGAAATATCACTTGAGGCAGCATAAATCCTCTCATGCCTAATACCGCTGCAGAAATGAAGTAAAAAAACAATGCCTGCAAGCAGGTCATCAGCAGTAAAACAAAATGCTTGGATAGCAACTGGCAAAGGGCAGAGACTTTGAGCTTCATCTCACGCAGGATACTCCGTTTTTCGCCCAGAATGTCGTCTATGCTATTCGCCAAACCAATAAAGATAAATATGATAACCGAGATAAAGCCAAACAGAAGCGTATTGGCATTGTTGCTAAAGCTATAGCTTTGTTCTTCCGGAACGCCACGAAGCACAAAGGCAGTAATAAGTGCCAGAATGGGGGCGGCAAGTAGTGTCATGGCGAGATTGGTTTTGCTTCTACTTTTATTTAGCAGGGTGCGACCTGTTAACAAGCGTAGATTTCGCAGCACAGGAGGACGGTTCTTGCGGGCTTGTGTCTTGCTACTATGCTTATTATTCTCGCTCAAAGAGCTCCCTTCCAGTGCTTTGCGGAAGCTGTGCTTACGGTATTTCTGCTCCCAATACTCAGGAGGGAAAAGCCTTGCTCCGTTATAATCCACACTTTCTATAAGGTCATAAAAGTAGTCTGGCATCAGTAGATCTCGCTTGGTGCAAAGCTGATGTTTTCTGGTTCCACTGTCGGCAAGCTCATTATCGAAATAGCCGAACACATCCTTGCTTTCCCCAAAGTACACTTGATGCCCGCCTTTATCTAAAAGTAGCACTTTATCAAAGGCATTAAATACAGTTGCATTAGGCTGGTGAATGGTGCATAACACAATCTTGTTTTGCTCTTTCAGGTCACAAAGGAATTCGGCAATGTTCTCCGAGTCTTTAGACGATAACCCGCTGGTGGGCTCATCCAATATAATTATCACCGGATTTAGAACCAGTTCCAGAGCTATGTTCAGCCTACGTCTTTGCCCACCGCTAAGTTTCTTGTTCATCACATCGCCCACTATCATATTCCGCTGTTCATATAGCCCAACGCTATGCAGCAGATTTTCGATGCGGGTTTTAATCTCGGTGTTGTTTTTCAGGTTCGGTAATGCCAGCTTAATGCGGTAATACAGGTTTTCATATACAGTAAGATTGGCAAAAAGTAAATCATCCTGGGGCACATAGCCAATGTACTTTTGGAAAAAGGGATAGTTCTGCTCAAAGTCCAGGTTATCTACCAGTATCTTGCTATGGCTGGCTTTAATGTCTCCCAATAGCACCTGCAATAGAGTTGTTTTTCCGCTGCCACTGGGTCCCATAATAGCCATCATGCTCCCGCAGGGTAGTTTGAAGGAAACATTATTCAGGGCTGTGTTCCCGCCTGCAAACTGATGCGAAATATCTTGCACCGCCAGTTCACCTATCTGAATGGGTATCTCTATCAGTTCCCAATGCCGGTTTACCAAATAGTTTGCCTCACGGATGCTAATTATGTCTTGATTCTGCTGAAATGAAATTGCAGTGGTTAAGGGCAGTCGGTTTACAAATATACTGCTCCCGCTTATCTTTTCCACTCTCAGCCCTTCTTCTTCGGAGTAGAAATGCAGAAGCACGTTGGCTTCAGCGCTTTTGCTAAGATATAGCCCATCCCGGTCTTCACACAAATAATAATCCCGGCTTTGCTGGATTAGTTTGGTTTCGTTTTTATCCGCAAAAATCATGCCTAACACGCTGGCAGGGCACTTAGGCGTAGGCATTTCATCCAATGCCAATTCTTTACCGTGCATATACTTGTTTTTGCTGTCCAAAAAGAAGCGATGACCTTTGTAGCTTAGTTTTACTCCGCTTTCCGGGCAGGAAAAGTCCTGTGCTTTATTTCCGAGATTATACACCTGCCAGAGTGACTTTACCCTTAACCTTATTTCGCCGCAGTTTCCCGCCAGGATTAGCTCTTCATCCTCTTTCAAGCGATGCAGACGGCGGTTTTGCAGGATATAAACCTCCTGCTTGCGAATCACCCGGCAATTAACGGCAGATGGTTGCAAATCAGGATATAGCAGCACCATATCTTCTATCATGATAAATACATAGCGTGCAGCGTTATCTGCTCCCAGAAACTTATGGTCTCCACCCGAAGCCGCCCAAATCATGGAATTACGCAGCATACTGCTGTTATCGGTGTACACTAATGCCGGCAGGTCTATTTCATCCGTTTTACCTTCCATCATCTCATAGATAGAGTCCAGGGAGCTAACGTCCAGGCGTAAAAGGTCGGTCAATTCGGCAATCTCGAGGCTACCCAGCACGTTAATTTTGCTTCGTTCGTGGTAAGCCAAAGTGATGAGATTCAGTATTATCTTGCTGCGATCTGCCGTGCTTAGCAGGCGGTTCAGGTTGCTGGCTGCTTCGCGAACAGATAGCACCTGCAATTTTGCCTGTTCCAGCTTGTATAGCGGAATATCGTTGCCAAACATGCTATGCAGTATGCTATCTATGAAGTTTAATTCGTCGCCTTTAAGCTTAGCTGTTCTTGCCATGTAAAGATATAGAGATACCACTGCGTTTAGCAGAATATCGAGCTTGGATACTACGAGTATTTGGCTGTTTCTGCCCCGCTTAAACAAAGCTATCCTCATAAACCCTTAGTTAACAACCGCTTGGGTTTTATCTACATGGTAAAAGCATATCATGGTAACACCAACATATTTGCAGCTATTTATTCCTTTGT
Organism: Cloacimonetes bacterium UBA5553; assembly: GCA_002425825.1. GTDB lineage: Bacteria > Cloacimonadota > Cloacimonadia > Cloacimonadales > Cloacimonadaceae > Cloacimonas. The sequence goes on from DIMZ01000028.1 coordinate 25,708, forward strand.
TTCGAGTTTTGGAAGTATTTATACATCACAGAAATTGTCAAGCTGAATCTGGTTTCTGGCTTTTCTACGGAGTCTGATGTGGAAAAGTGGAAGAGTGGAAAAGTGAAACACGGACTGGGCATTGAGTGCTGGCGTGCTGGGGAGTCGAGGGGTCGAGAAGTCGAAAAGATGAGTCTGTAGTCGTTGTCACCGTGATTTATTCAGCAATTCTGCGATCTATGCGCTGATATGGACTCCAGCGATGGGTAACGTGAGCCTCAACGTGTGGTAGAGCAGATTCCCTGCGATTAGTACCGGTGATCCCGGTTTGACTTACAACTGATGCCCGCGGTAGTGTACCCACATGTCTGTATCTTCACCGGAATCAGTTGAGAGTTAAACCAAAGCTGCATTCATAGCAGTAAAGGGGATTGCTGTACGGTTTCTATTTGTTGAACTTAAACACCATAGATAATACGGCCGGAAGCCAATCCACCCTTAGCTTCATGCATCAAGTACAAGTCTTAATTAGAACAAAGATATAGAACGCCATTACTTGTGTTTTGCTGGTAAATGTATTAGCAGCCTAATCCTCTTAGAATACCGTTATGCGCTTATTTGTAACAGCTTGCCCACGGTGCTTAACCGCTAAAATGTAAATACCTGTGCTTAGATTTGTGGTGTCCACCTGTATCGTTTTGTGCTCCATCTCGCTGGTGGTGAGGGAACTTCCTTGCAGCTTCTGCCCTTTTATGTTGTATAATTCCACAGATAAACCAGCTTGTTTTTGGTATGCATCACCGATCAGCTTTATGCTAACCGTGCTATTGTTTTTGGCACAGGGATTGGGATACACACCAATTTGCCAATCGCTTTCATTTAAAGCTGGTAGATACTCATCTTCATTGGCAACAGTTGTATCTGTAATGTTTGGATTGCCCGCAAAAACGAATACTTTGCCTTCAGTATGCCAAGTATCGCCATTGTCGAAAAAGGGAGCACTGAAGGCAATGTCGCAAAATCCATCAGCATTAAAATCACCCGCTGCCTTGCTCCAGCCAAAGTTTCGGTATAGGTAGTTGGATGGTGGGTTCAATACTATATCTCTGGTACCATTCATGTTTTGACCACCCAGCCAAACACCTCCTTGACCGCTGTTTCCATTTGTATGGTTATCCGCCCCGATAATATCGTCATAACCATCACCATTTATATCTCCATACACGAGAGATGGCTTTGCCCCATATGAGAAACTTAACATAGGACTAAGCACCAAGGTTACATTCGGGTTTGGATTGATTGAATATCCACCAAACCACACTTTCCTGCTCCATGTAACAAAATCATTGTATCCATCTCCATTTACATCTCCAACTGAGGTAGAGTACTGGTCAGTAGCCACTTCGCTAAAACCTATATACAAGCTATCCGCCATTGAGCAAGTCTCATCACCATAGAAAAAGGTGAAATTGCGGGTTTCATAATTGGGCCCGGTTAAGTAATACATCAGCATATCTGCGTAGCCATCCGCATTAACGTCACCTACTCCGCACAAATTGCCAGACAAGTTTCGTACCAAGAAAGGCTGCGAGTAAACATCATTCCAGATCAAAACCTGGGGAGGAAATAACGATGATGTTGCACCAACAAACAGTGAAATGTCA
>DIMZ01000167.1:0-580 GCA_002425825.1 Cloacimonetes bacterium UBA5553
CATCAATAAAGGGCTGGATTCCAGCCTTCGCGGGTATGACAAATCTATAGGTCAACGCATAACTATTAACTTCTAATACCGAACGTATAACTCATAACGTAAAAAAGGGGGCGGGGAGCCCCCATGTGTGTGTGTTGAGGTATGTGTCGTTTAAAACTTGTTTATAGCTTTCTATAGATACTCTTCGCAGTGCCATACACCGCCATTGATACGCTTTAGCTGGCATATCTCACGATTTTGGCAATGGGCGCAGAGTCCTGATTCTTCGGGTTCTTCTTCTTTGCTAAGGTCTAGCGAGCTGAAGGTAAGCGTGCCGGATGCTTCTTCCCCGGCGTCGTAGTCGTCACAATCGTAAACAAGACCGCAACTGCTGCTAAGGCAACACAGCACTTTTCTGCTGCAAAAGGCACAGAGACCGGACTTGTTGAAGCTCTTATCCAGGAAGTCTTTCTTGATATAGCTTTCTAATTCCACTGTCTTTAGAACCGTTCTTGCATTGATAGCCATGTTTCATCCTTATTTAATGATTATGCTTCATTATAGGTGCAATAGCCGTGCCAAACAGCAAGCTCTCTAAGCA
>DIMZ01000167.1:602-2129 GCA_002425825.1 Cloacimonetes bacterium UBA5553
CAAAAGAGAGGATATTAGCCACAATGGGTAATAATTCCACAGTTATGCATGGGCGTGATTGTGATTGTGCTTGACGGGATTTATGATAGGCAAAAAAGTGAAATCTGGAATAATAGGACAAGGACAAGAAAATGGAAACAACAGACCTTAAGACGGGTGAGGCCACTGAAAGCAAGCCTGTTTCGAACTTTATCAGGTTTATAATAGACAGGGATTTGGAAAGTGGCAAGCACAGCGGGATAGTTACCCGCTTTCCCCCAGAGCCAAATGGCTATCTGCATATAGGACACGCCAAGTCCATTTGCCTGAACTTCGGTTTGGCAAGGGACTATAAGGGGCGTTGCCACCTTAGATTTGATGACACCAATCCAGTGAAAGAAGATGTGGAATATGTTGATTCCATAATGGACGATGTGAAGTGGCTGGGCTTCGATTGGAACGAGCATTTATACTATGCCTCGGACTATTTTGATAAGCTTTATGAATTTGCCGAATATCTTATTACCGAGGGAAAGGCATTTGTGTGTGATCTCAGCCTGGCTGAATTACGCGAATACCGGGGTACTTTAACCGTTCCCGGCAAGAACAGCCCCTATCGAGACAGAAGCATAGAAGAAAATCTGGAGCTATTCAGAGCTATGCGCGATGGCAAGTTTCCGGATGGCAGCCGCAGCCTTAGGGCTAAGATAGACATGAATTCACCCAATTTGAACATGCGTGATCCGGTTATCTATCGCATTAAACAGACGCATCACCATCGCACGGGAAGTGATTGGCAGATATATCCCATGTATGATTACACCCACTGCATCTCTGATGCCCTGGAAGGCATTACGCATTCCATTTGCACTCTGGAATTTGAAGACCACAGGCCTTTATACGATTGGTTTTTAGATCAGTTGCCAATTCCCTGCCACCCACAGCAGATAGAATTTGCACGGCTAAATCTTGCCTATACGGTGATGAGTAAACGGCTGCTCCTGGAGCTGGTTACTACCGGCTTGGTGCAGGGTTGGGATGATCCCCGTATGCCCACCATTGCCGGAATGCGCAGACGTGGCTTTCCTGCCGCAGCGATACGTGAATTTGCCGATAGGATTGGCGTAGCCAAAGCCAGCTCTATGGTGGATGATGAACTGCTGATGTTCTGCGTGCGTGAAGAGCTGAATAAAACGGCAAAACGCGCCATGGCAGTGCTGAATCCCATTAAACTAAGCATCACCAATTATCCCGAAGACATGGTGGAAGAACTGGATGCGGAAAACAATCCTGAGGATAGCAATGCGGGAACGCGGAAAGTGCTGTTTAGCCGTAATCTGTATGTTGAGCGGGAAGACTTTGCCGAAGAGCCGCCCAAGGGTTGGTTCCGGCTTAGCATGAATAATGAGGTAAGGCTAAAGCATGCCTATTACATAAAATGCCATGAAGTGATAAAAGACGCCAATGGCGAGGTGGTTGAGCTACTTTGCACATACGACCCTGAGTCTCGTGGAGGCGGAACGGCTGACGGCAGAAAGGTGAAAGGAA
>DIMZ01000167.1:2148-5616 GCA_002425825.1 Cloacimonetes bacterium UBA5553
TGCATTGGGTTTCCGCAGCTCATGCCGTGCCTATTGAATTGCGTTTGTATGACCGCCTGTTTACCCTGCCCGATATGGGCAACATAGAAGAAGGCAAGAGCTATAAGGACTATATTAATCCAGCCTCACTTGTGGAGAATCAAAGCTGTATGGCAGAAGCTATGCTGGCAAATGCCAGGCCTGGCGAAAGCTTCCAGTTCTTGCGTACTGCATACTTCCATGTGGATAAGAGCAGCGAGGCAGGCAAACCAGTGTTTAATCGCATTGTTTCACTAAAAGATAGCTACACAAAGAAAGCCAATAAATAAGAAAGAGGTGACCCATGACCTACAAAGTTATACTGGTAAAAATCGATCATCGCAGCAGTGAAGCCACCAAAGTGCAAGAAGTGCTAACCCATTATGGTTGCAATATCAAGGTTCGCCTTGGCTTGCATGAAGTTTCCAAAGAGTTTTGCGCCAACGACGGACTGGTTGTGCTGGAAGTGGAAGGTAAAACCGAAGAAATTAGCGGAATGATAAGCGCTCTGAACGCTATTGACTACGTGCAGGCACAGCTTATAGAAACGTAGACTATTTCCAGCTATACCTGCCCAAGGTTCCCCGCAAAGCATAGAATATGAACTGCGCGGGAAACAGCAGTATTTGAACAGGATATAAAGCACCGAGTTTAGCCTGCCCAATGCGCCTGAAATAGTGGAAGCAAAAGCTAAACTCGGTGCTTGTTTTCATCATTAAACTAAGCACCAGGATGCTATTGGGCTGCCCAAATATAGCTCTGTACAAGCCCCAGTAAAACAAGCAGAAATAAACAAATACCGAAGCTGAGGTTAGCTGTAGCCACCAGGGATGAAGCAAGAACTTGGAGGCACGACGGATGTTGGTTTGGTGATGCTTGGCAGCAACCGTGCCATCTATAGAGCACACCTGCATTCTAAGGTTGGGATTAAAGGCTGCCTTGCGGATATTGGGCATCATCTTCATAAGCAGCAGATCATCATCACCGGACAGCAAATGACCTATGCCGCTAAAACCACCTGACGCCTCAAATACGCTTTTACGGTAAACCATGTTGCAGGCACTGCTGGTAAAGGGTATGCGGTAATGCAAGCCGGCAGCGGCTAAGGCATAGTAAACTCCGCGCTCGAAGTTTTTTAGCCGAAATGCTGAACCGGTGGGAGTACGCTGCATCACCGAGTAGGCAAGCAGATAGTCTGTATCTTCCGTCATGCTTCGGTTTATTTCCTTTAGCCAATTAGGCGGAACAAGACAATCGGCATCAGTGAAGGCAAGGATGTTATACCTGGCTGCGTTTATGCCCTGTTGAATGGCGGCTTTTTTACCTACCAAACCATCCTGTGTCCAGGTGAAATCTATCACCCTTAAGTTAGGCACAATGCTTTGCGTGGCTAAGTATTCTGCACTTCCGTCGCTGGAATGATCATTTACTATTATCACTTCATAGCAGCTATCAGGATAGCGCAGGGCAGCAAGGGAATATAGCAGATGCGGTAGATTGGACAGCTCGTTTTTTGCTGCTATTATTATGGATATTGCTTGCTGGCTATCCGGCTCAGGCGTGGCTTTGTCTGCCTTACAGATAGCAAAAGCTCCTCTTTCCAGCCAAGCCAGAAAGGCTACGTATATTAGTGTGTAAATGCCGAATATATAAGTAAACATGCCATTACTGAGACAAGATGGAATCGGTAAGCCCGATAAACTTAGCAATCTCCGGGCTTTCGGCCTTTACATCATCCAGAGTGCGGCGGTGAATATCCACTTTGGTTGGGCTTTCCTTTTGGAGAAGGCAAAGCTCGATAACCGGAGCGGGTAAAAAGAGTTCGCTAAGCACTGCATTTATCTTGTCTTGATTCATTTTTATAGAGCTAAGAGTGGTTGGCGAATCCAGGGTTAGCAGCAGTTGTCTTCCCTTTGCCTCCTTCGCTAGTGCCTTGTCTAAAGCCAGTGCGCACATAGAGCTGTGCTTTCGAATGCGTGCCACTATTCTTGGCCAAAGCTTTTCTAAGTTTTCCTGATTGCAGTCCATCTTGCTAAAGGCTTCTTCCTCGTGATGCTCATGAGCCTGATAGACATTATGCTGGGGCTTGCTATATTGCTGAGGGGTTTGGCGTTGGGGAGGAGCAGCGGATGTAGTAGTAATCGGGCTTCCCTCAGATAGCTTGGTAATTAGCTTTGCCACATCTTCTATTTCGTCCATACGGCAGAGCTTTATCATTAAGGCTTCCAATATTAGATATGGGTTAGAGCTGGTTTTCAGGTCTGTTTTACAGGCGATAAGGTAGCTCATCATATACATCAGCTTGTTTTGGTGATACAATTGGGCAAGCTCATCGAAGATGGCAAGCTCGTCGGGATTAACGTCTCTAACTGCTACGCCAATCTTGCGCAGGATTAGCACTCGGATAAACTCCAGCATGTTGTTTATAAATTCCTGCAAGTCTGTACCTTGGTCGAAAACGCTATGCAGATGTCCGATTAGCTCCTGGGCATTGGCATCTTTTATCAGCATCATAAGTTCGTAGTATAGCTGATTGGGGATAAGCCCAAATATCTGACGCACCTTATCTATCTTGATGTTATCCATACAATACGATATGGCTTGATCCATAAGAGATAATGCATCACGCATACCACCATCTGCCTTGCGGGCAATAAGGTATAGAGATTCATTGTCTATAGAAATGTTCTCGGCGCGGCTGATGTCTTGCAGCCTGCTAACGATAGCCTCTATTGGGATACGTTTAAAATCGTAACGCTGACATCGTGAGATAATGGTGGGTAACACCTTGTGTGGCTCTGTGGTAGCAAAGATGAATACCACCTTGTCGGGAGGCTCTTCCAGTGTCTTTAACAGCGCATTGAAGGCATTCTTGGACAGCATGTGCACTTCGTCTATTATGTAAATCTTGTAGTTTGAACCACTGGGGGCGTAGAGCAGCTCACGCTGAAGCTCACGGATATCGTCCACACTGGTGTTTGATGCACCGTCTATCTCTATAACATCGGTGGAAGTGCCGGAGGTTATCTCAATGCAATTCGAACAGATGTTACACGGCTCGGTGGTGGGTCCATTCATGCAGTTCAGGCTTTTGGCCATAATTCTGGCAAGCGAGGTCTTCCCTACTCCGCGGGGGCCGGTAAACAGGTACGCGTGGGCAATGCGTGATGTGGAGATTGCGCTTTGCAATATCTCGGTCACGTGCTCCTGGGCATATACTTCCTTAAAATTCTGGGGACGGTATTTCCTGGCTAAAACGATGTAACTCATCAATCCTCCCAACGCATCTTTTTTAACTCTCTTTATTCTTGCAAGCATTTTCTGCTGGACAGAAAGAGCGGGAGCATAAAATCTTGAAAAAATATAAAACTCAGCTGATGCAGGAGGTAGTAATGAAGCTAGAAGGAAAGGTTGTGATTGCCCAGGGTGGCGGACCAACTGCCGTTATTG
>DIMZ01000167.1:5621-12577 GCA_002425825.1 Cloacimonetes bacterium UBA5553
CCAGTCGTTAGTGGGAGCGGCTTTGGAAGCACGTAAGTTTTCACAAGTAACCAGAGTATATGGTGCCTTATACGGCGTTCAGGGAATTATTAACGAAGACTTTGTAGATTTAACCCAAGAGACTACCCACAATTTGGAGCAGGTAGCCGACACGCCTTCATCCGCCTTGTTATCCACCAGAGATAAGCCGGATGAGAAGTATTGCCGTGAGATATTTAAGGTTCTAAAAGCCCATGATGCCAGATATTTCTTTTACATTGGCGGTAATGACTCTGCAGATACAGTGCGCATCGTTAATGAGCAGGCTCAGCTTGAGGAATATAAATTTAGAGCCATTCACATCCCCAAGACTATCGACAACGACTTGGTATTAAACGACCACACTCCAGGTTTTGGTTCTGCGGCACGCTATGTAGCCTCAGCCTTCACGGGTATAAATCTGGACAATCGTGCTCTGCCGGGCGTTTATATCGGAATAGTAATGGGACGGCATGCAGGCTTCTTAACTGCAGCTTCAGCCCTTGCACAAAAGTATCCCGATGATGGCCCACACTTAATATATATGCCGGAACGCCCCTTCCATCGTGACGAGTTCCTAAAAGACGTGCACAGAGTGTATAATCAGTATGGCAAGTGTGTAGTAGCCGTATCTGAAGGCATTGTGGACGAAACTGGTACTCCGATGATAACCAAGCTCTCAGATAGGATAGAAAAGGATGCACATGGCAATGTTCAGCTTTCTGGAACAGGTATGCTGGGTGACTTGTTGTGTGATCTTGTGCGTACCAAACTGAAGATTAAGCGTGTTCGCAGTGATACATTCGGTTATCTGCAACGCTCATTTATGGGCTGTGTGTCCGATGTTGACCAACGTGAAGCCAGAGAAGTGGGTGAACGCGCCGCACATTATGCTATTTGGTATAATCTTGATGGCTCAATATCCATTCAAAGAACAGGCTTTTATTCGGTTAACTACCAATTGGAAAAGCTTACAGACATAGCAGGCAAAACGCGGCATATGCCCGATGAGTATATTAACGGAGCAGGAAATGGCATCACTGATGATTTCAAGTTTTACTTACGCCCCTTAATTGGCTCAGGCTTCCNNTTACGCGCACCCAAGGTGGCAAAACTATTGGATAAATAATTAGCGATATTATGATAACCTTAAGTGCAATGCCCAGTGCGTTGCACTTTTTTTTCTGCCAATTAGAGCATAGAAAAAGCCCATTTAAAACACCAAAATGAATTGCTCTAAATACTACTATTGTTATGCATAGCAAGTAGATAATGGCTTTATGAGTTGCAATGTGCTCTGCCCTTAAGTTTATCCACTTGACATAAAGATGCTTGTTTTTAAGTTGGAAAAAAAAACAAAACATGGAGGAATCGAAATGACCATTCATGATTTCATGGCAAAGGTCGCAGCCAAGAACGCGGGTGAACCCGAATTCTTGCAAGCAGTCAAAGAAGTTGTCGAGACAGTGTGGGATGTTTACATCAGCAATCCCCGTTTTGTGAAAGCCAACATACTGGAACGTATCGTTGAGCCCGAACGTGTAATAATCTTCCGCGTCCCATGGATGGACGACAAGGGTGAAGTTCATGTACAGCGTGGCTTCCGCGTTCAGTTTAACAGTGCAATAGGCCCCTATAAGGGCGGTTTACGCTTTCACCCCAGTGTCAATCTTTCCATTCTGAAGTTCTTGGGATTCGAACAGATTTTTAAGAACAGCCTAACCACTCTGCCCATGGGCGGTGGTAAAGGTGGTTCACATTTCGACGCAAAGGGAAAATCCGATGCTGAAATTATGCGCTTCTGCCAATCTTTCATGGCTGAGTTATTCCGTCATATCGGACCCAATACAGACGTTCCCGCCGGCGACATTGGCGTTGGTGGACGCGAGATTGGATACATGTTCGGTATGTATAAGAAACTAAATAACGAATTTACCGGTGTACTAACAGGTAAGGGCAGAAACTGGGGCGGCAGCCTCATTCGTCCCGAAGCCACTGGCTTTGGCGTAGTATATTTTGCTCAGGAAATGCTGAAAGCCAAAGGCTTGAGCTTCGAAGGCAAGAGAGTAGCCATATCCGGTTTCGGTAACGTTGCCTGGGGTGCCGCACAGAAAGTGAATGAACTCGGTGGCAAGGTTGTTACCATTTCTGGTCCTGATGGATACATCCTGGACGAAGAAGGAATCAGCGGTGACAAGATAGACTATATGCTTGAGCTGCGTGCTTCCAATAACGACCGTGTAAAAGACTATGCCGACGTTTATCCCAATGCCAAGTTCTTCCCCGGCAAGCGTCCATGGGAAGTGAAAGTTGATGTTGCTCTTCCCTGCGCAACTCAGAACGAACTTGACATTAACGATGCCAAGGCTCTGGTAGCCAATGGCTGTATCTGCGTGGCTGAAGGCGCTAATATGCCCAGCACTCCCGAAGCTGTAGAAGAATTCTTAAAAGCAAAGCTTCTCTTTGCCCCAGGCAAAGCTGCAAACGCAGGTGGCGTTGCTACCAGCGGTCTGGAAATGACCCAGAACTCCATGCGCTTGAACTGGAACAGTGAAGAAGTTGATGCAAAACTACATGAAATTATGAGAAACATCCACCAGGCTTGCGCCGATAATGGCGTGGAGAATGATGGATTTGTTAATTACGTAAAAGGCGCAAACATCGCCGGCTTCCTAAAGGTTGCCAATGCCATGTGCGATATGGGCGTTGTGTAATACAGCTCTATAAATAGTGACATAGAAGCCCTGTTCAAAACTGAACAGGGCTTTTTTTTTAGATTTGATATCAGCTTCCTTGCTTCAATTGCTTATGAAATACGCATGAATTACGGATGAGATGCGTAATTCATGCGTAGTGATACAGCATTTCGTTTAGGATTAGCTGGGGGTAGTTGCTTGCTTATCATGATAATAGTGCCAGCAGACTGAATATGGTTTTTTATTCTTGCTCTTGGCGTGCAAATTGCATATTTTATCTGTATGGACTATTAACACTTATAAGGAAGTGCTATGAAAAAAACAATGTTTATCCTGCTGGTGCTTGTTGCCTTTGCATCATTGGCTATGGCTGTTCCCAGGGAACTGGTTATAGTGGAAATAGGCACCGGAACCTGGTGTCCCTACTGCCCCGGAGCTTCTATGGGAGCTCATGATTTATTAAATAACGGCTATGCCGTTGGTGTGGTTAAATACCACAATGGAGACAGCTTTACCACCGCCACTTCAAATGCCCGTAACACCTATTATGGAATTTCAAGCTTTCCCACTACATTGTTTGATGGCTTGAATAGATACACAGGCGGGAGTGCAACCCAATCTCTGTATAACACTTTCCTACCACGAGTAACTTCTCGTTTGGCAGTTCCCTCCAGCTACACAATTAGCGCATCGGGAGCTAATAACGGAAATAACTACATGATTATGGTTAATGTGGATAAGCCTGAAGCCGATGCCAATACCAATGTTGTGCTCCATGCAGCTATTACCCAATCAAATATTGTACAAAGCTGGCAAGGTCAAACTCATGTTCATAATGCGATGAGGATTATGGTTCCTAACCAAAACGGTACCCCTGTTAGTCTCGGTACCGGTGAGGGAACCGTTATTCCGCTTAGTTTCGCAATTCAATCCACATGGCCTGTGCAAGACCTTGAACTGGTTCTTTGGCTTCAGAATACTGTTACTAAAGAGATACTTCAGGGAAAGAAGTATGCCTTGAATCAGCTTCCTGCGGGGGCATCAGTGTCCTCAGATTTTATCATGTTCCCGAGTATATCAATAAACACAAGCGCAAGCAAATCAATAGCGGTTGCCAATTTTGGTAACAGCGTTGTTAATGCTAACATAACGATAGACAATCCAGCCTTCACCAGTGATGTTAGCAGTTTTACATTACAACCAGCATCCGGCAGAGTAGTGAACTTTACCTTTAATCCTACTGCGGCTCAGCCCTACGAAGGTTTCGTTACCATAACCGGAAACTTCCCAGACGGCAATGAACACAGCATTGTATTAAGCGGTAATGCTTTCTTTAATTCAGCACCATCTGTATCAAATCTGGTGGCATCGGGTGTACCCGTACATTTCCAAACCTTGTCCAGCAGTTATGTTTTCAGCGATCCAGAATCTCACAACGAAGGTGCCACAACGTTCCAATGGCTACGCCTGGCTAATGATGTATATACTCCTATTAACGGTGCCGTAAGCAACTCCTATCAGATTGTTGCAGCCGATGTAGGCTACCAACTCGCCGTAGAGGTAACTCCGCGCGATGAACATGGCTTTGTGGGAAACACCGTTCGCTCTGCTCCTACTGCTGTGGTAATAGCCCTGCCAGCCCCGCAAAACTTCCAGGCTTCGGTGGAGCTTCCCAGCAATGTGATGTTAACATGGGAAAGACCGCAATACTTCGAAACCAGAAACTTGCTGGGATACAAGATATTCAGAAATGATCTTAATATAGCTAATATTACCAATCCCAATACCCTGAACTTCCTGGATACTTACTTAGATGACGGTACTTATGACTACTACATTGTGTCTATGTTCCAAAATCCATATCAGTTGTCGGGACCCACACCAATCGTTACGGTTCACATCGGTGAAGTATCGAATCAGGATGACATAATCTCCCCTGTGTCCAAAGTAAATGTTCATCCCAATCCCTTTAGCTCTGTGGCTAACTTCGCTGCTGTGCTAAAAAGCAGACAAGCTACTTATATGCAGATATATAACGTGAAAGGTCAGTTGGTTCGAACTCTGCAATTATTGCCCGATGCCAAAGGACATGCTGTAAGCAGTTGGGACGGAAAAACCGATGCTGGTGCAACTGCTACTAATGGTGTATATTTCTATGTGCTTAAAGATGGTAGCTCACAACTTAGCGGAAAGCTAATGTTAGTTAAGTAGACCCTAGAATAATATACAAAGAAGGACTGGGTTATCCAGTCCTTCTTATTTTGTGTGCCTAATAATAGCTTACAGACTTCTAAGTACTAAACTCACTTGCTTTTGTCGATAATGCTTACTATCTCTTCTCGAGTTTTTTTTAGTCGTGCTCTCGCATCAGCCCAATCATTAAAATGATATGTGTCCAAAACTTCTACGACTTCATTTTTCCTGTTTAGATATAAGCTAAACCCAATGATGTGTCTATCAATGGACCGGGGGTCACTTCCATAATCCCTGATAGACGAAACACTGGACACACATTTCAGATCGACTAAGCGACCATCAGGTAATGTAAACCACATGTTACACCTCGTACATCAAGTTAGGTGCACATTTATACTGCTGGTCTATAAGTTCAAGTTAAATATTCTAAACTTTTACGAATACCGCCTGATAACGTTGAACTATTTCAACAGTTGCACTATCAGATGTGGTGTTTATATTGTTACTATAACCTTTAGGAGACAGTATGAGTAATAATCTACACACCATATTCGCACAGATTAGAGATAAACACGAATGTATGCTAAGCAAGCGTGCCTTTAGAGATAACGATGCCTGGCGTATGAACGATGAGAATGAAGACATTATGCGTTCTAAATTCGCCGTAGATAGAGACAGGATATTGTACAGCGGAGCATACAGAAGATATCATGGCAAAACACAGGTGTTCTCGTTTACCAATCTGATAGACGAAGAAATGACCAATCGCAATCTGCATATAGCCTACGTTTCTCAGATTTCCAGAACTATCGGCAAGTATTTGGGGCTAAACACCGAGCTGATAGAAGCTATAGCATTGGGACACGACCTTGGGCACTGCCCTTTTGGTCACGATGGTGAGAAGGCGTTATCAGAATGCTGCCAATCTTATGGGATTGGGCATTTCCACCATAATATTGAAAGCTTGCACATCGTGGACTACATCTCCCGTAAAGGCAAAGGGCTGAATCTTACCTTTCAAGTACGTGACGGCATTATATCTCACGATGGTGAAGTGCATAACACCAGATTGATTCCCGATACTACTAAGAATGAAGATAGTATTACAGCTTACATAAACGGCAAAAAAGAAGGCAACAATGTTCAATGGATGCCTGCAACTTTAGAAGGCTGTGTTGTTCGGATAACAGATACTATCGCCTACATTGGCCAAGACATCGAAGATGCCATACGTTTTAATATTCTCAATCGCAATGACCTGCCCAAGGAGCAAGTGGAGTATCTGGGCAACACCAATAGCCAGATAATTGAGACCCTTATCAAAAGCGTGATTGTAAACAGCTATGACCAGGATTGGATAGCCTTCGATACAGAGACATCGGAGCAGTTATTGGCATTAAAGAAGTTCAACTANNAAGTATATCTATACCGATGACAACGTTAAGAAAAGCAATGCCATCATCTATCGCACCATGAACATGATGTTTGATAAGTATATGCAGGACATTAAGCAAAACAACAAATCCTCCAAGATATTCAAGCACTTCTTAGACCATAAGCGTCCCGAGTATTTAGAGAGATTCTCTGCCCCGGAATGGGTGCGTGACTTTATAGCCACGATGACTGATAGATACTACAATGAAGAGATAAAGGACTATATGTTGCCCTGGAGAGGATAAGTGGATATTCCTGTGATTTCTGCACCGATATAGAAGCATTCGACAACACAGTGCTAAACTAAATTTCGAGTTTCAGTTGAGGTGCGTATAAATGTCTGTCCATATAAAACTATCAATTTCCCTGTAAGAACGAGAAGTACGAATAATAGACAAAGTGGAGCGTAGCCACTACATTACAATTACACAATATATGAGATTCTTATCATTTAGGAGTGAACTTCGAAAAAGCTCTCCAGTCGGAGCAAGGTTCGGGAGTCCATGTCTTCTGGCTGATCCCCTTCCAGGGTAAGGAAGGGCAAGTCTATATGTTTCTTTAGTAAGATATTATCAATCTGCAAATGGCAAAAGCTTTGTGTGTAGCTAATTA
>DIMZ01000015.1:0-261 GCA_002425825.1 Cloacimonetes bacterium UBA5553
CCTTGCGGGACTCGGCATCGATTACAGAACCGATCAGATGCAGACGGCTCTCCAAGGCTGTATAGATAGCCCGGTAGATCTCAATCATCAGATCATCAGGAGAAGTAAGATCACGATCTGGCATCAGATAACTCCCACCCGGATAGCACGAGGCTGTCTGGGCTTGAGTTCGTTCAAGCGATCCAGACCGGCAGGGTTGAGATAGGCATGCAAGATGGTTAGTGCTCTCAGCTCAAGATTGGCTTTGAATGCGTCTATTTC
>DIMZ01000015.1:310-529 GCA_002425825.1 Cloacimonetes bacterium UBA5553
AACTCGGCAGTGGAGTACAGCATCAGGAATGAAAACCCAAACCGAAAAGAAACCAGGAAAGGTTCCTCTTCAGGTAGATCATCGTGAGTAGCTCGATCATAGTGTTCCTGCAGAACCAGTGTGTGGATCATCTCCAGCACCAGGCCCTGATGCTCCTTGAAGATGCCATTGTTGGACATCTCTTTGGGCAGATTGAGAATAGCGAGCATAGCATCAGTT
>DIMZ01000015.1:555-6203 GCA_002425825.1 Cloacimonetes bacterium UBA5553
CCTGCTTCGCCCACTTGGAAGCTAACATGCCATTGGCTGCTCGTTCCCAGTCACCAGCACCGACGAAAGCCAGAGTGTTCTTGAAGCCTAGGAGTCCCTTGATGCCAAGATTGAAGCACATGTTCAGCAGCACCGACTGGCGGACCTCGTCGAGCTTGTTGTAAACCTCAGGTATCTCATCGATCAACCATTGCTCGCAGTCTTGGATATCCCTTTCCAGCATGGCATAAGCCTCTTTCTGGGAGATACCCCGGTCATCAAGATTGCGGCCGATACCGATGGTCAGTTTACCAGCAGTGCAGCGATATGGCTTCAGTCGCAGACCCTCATGTCTGACTAACTGAGCTTTGATTCGGTTCATCAACGCTTCGGTCATGCTATCTCCTTGTTCCAGATGTGATCATTGATCCAGAGCCAGGAAAGCACTCCCCTGTATGCTGACAAATCAGGATGGGCAAGGATGAGACAGATTTTGGGATTGACAAGATAACGCTAAAGCTATCGCATGATCGAAAGCAAAAATACATAGGGGGATGGATGGTTTCCCATAGGATAATAATACGAATAATAGAGGCATTTGGTGAAAGTTCTCGATAACAGGTCGGGGGAGAGGATTGGGGAAATCCTACTGCGTGGAGCGACTACAGACTCCTCCATATCAATGGTCTGTAGCCAGATATCCGTGTTTTTGTTATCGGAGTTATCAAAATCATGGCGGAAAGTATCAAAAGTAAGGATTCTGTTGCCAGACATTAAGGATAACTTCGCAAAGTGCATGGCTGACATCCCTTCAGAACGGCAATTCAGAAATACACTGGGGATTAGGCAAACAGCTAATGAATTGTACAAATGGGTACTAGACCATTGCGAGATCAAGGCATCACATTTGCCTATAAATCAGAACCTGTACCACGTGAATAACCCAGGGGGAAGATCATTAGCCATTCACGGGAGTTCCACGTTAACTGCTGAGGGAATGGGGTTTGTTGCTCCAGGATCGTTCATGCTAAACGCACTTTACGAACAGGATGATGAAACCCATCCATTACTTGAATGGTTTGAAAGCTTATGGCAAAATACGAGTAGTTCCTATGAATACAAGCCCGTTTTTCTCAAAGAATTGCAAAAGTTGTATTGGGATTACCCCCCAACCATACCCTACTTCGTGACGCTCTCTGCTCTATTTGAAAAGACTCATGGTGACTTTGATGAAGACCGGATAATCAAATCAAAAACTGGTATAAAAAACAAGGATATTTGGAAAAAGCTCTATAAATTCCAAAGCGATGGAGTTCTGGGAACGATCGACAAAATTGAACGGTACAATGGTTGCATAATAGCTGATAGTGTTGGTTTAGGGAAAACCTTTGAAGCGCTAGCTATCATCAAGTATTATGAACTGAGAAACGATCGTGTTCTAGTCCTGTGTTCAAAGAAGCTGAAGGACAACTGGACTATCTATACCGTAAACGATAAACGAAATCTGTTATTAGCTGATCGCTTTAATTACGATGTCTTGTGCTTCTCCGATCTTACCAGAACTAAGGGACATTCTGGTGAGATAAATCTGGAATCAGTGAACTGGGGCAATTACGACTTAGTGGTGATAGACGAATCACACAACTTCAGAAACAATCCTCCTCGTAGAAATGGCCTCACAAGATACTCGAGACTAATGAAAGAGATTATTCAATCTGGAGTTAAGACCAGAGTGCTGATGTTGTCTGCTACTCCAGTTAATAGCCGGATGAACGATCTGAAGAACCAGGTAGCCTTCATTAATGCGGGATTGGATGACGCCCTGTATGATGTAGGAATTGCCAGCATTGAGCAAACACTGAAACAAGCCCAAACCAAGTTTAATACATGGCTGCGCTTGGATGATGCGAAGCGAACAACCCAATCTCTGCTTAGCACTTTAAACTACGACTATTTCAAACTCTTGGATACATTAACTATAGCCCGATCTCGTAAGCATATAACCAAATACTACAATGATAGTGAGCTGGGCAAATTCCCTGAGAGACTTGCACCAGTAAATATAAAGGCTGATATTGACATGCAGGGTGAGTTTCCTACCCTGAGAGAGATTAACCGGGATATCCGCAAGCTACATCTTAGTGCCTATGCTCCCTTAAAATATGTGCTGCCCAACAAACTGGATGACTACGAGCGGAAGTATGATTTACAACTATCCCAGGGTTCTGTTTTCCGGCAAATTGACCGTGAAGAGAGCTTGATCCACTTGATGCGGGTGAACCTCTTCAAGCGTATGGAAAGCTCTATACATGCATTTGCATTAACAGTAGAGAACCTGTTAAATTCTGTACGAGTAATTTTGGAGAGAATTGAGAAACATGAAGACTCTGATGTAGAAGAACTCGATATTGAAAATCTCGAAATTGAATCCGAGGAATTTACTCCCTATCTAATTGGAAACAAGATTAAGGTCTTGATTAAAGATGTAGATAAGATCAAGTGGAAACAGGAGCTACAGGAAGATGAATCAAGGTTAACAAAGCTACTTAGAGAATCCAGAATGGTCGTAGCAGGCAGGGATGCAAAGTTATACGAACTGAAGAGGATCATCTCTGAGAAAATCAATACCCCAATAAACGATTCCAATCGGAAAGTTCTGATATTTACTGCTTTCGCAGATACTGCTTCTTATCTATATTCAAACCTTGCAGAATGGGCTTTCAAGGAGCATAGGATTCACTCTGCACTTGTAACAGGAAGCGATGAGAATAAAACTACTATTCCGAAGATCAGAAAAGACTTAAGCACAATCCTGACAAACTTCTCGCCTATATCCAAAGAGCGTGATAAAATAACACCTGAATCAACAAACGAAATTGATCTACTGATCGGCACTGATTGTATATCTGAGGGCCAGAACCTACAGGATTGTGATTACGTTGTCAACTATGATATCCATTGGAATCCGGTTCGCATCATACAGAGATTCGGCAGAATTGATCGCTTGGGTTCTCGCAACAAGGTTATCCAGTTAGTGAACTTCTGGCCAAACCTGGAGCTTGAAGAATACATCAATCTTGAATCACGTGTATCTGGTAGAATGGTACTTTTAGATATCTCAGCTACCGGAGAAGAGAATATCATTGAATACACAGATTCGGGGAAAATGAATGACCTTGAGTATCGGCGAAAACAATTGGAACAACTCCAACACCAAGTTCTTGATCTGGAAGATTTGGGAGGCAGCATATCGATCACGGACATGACATTCAATGAGTTCCGCACCGACCTGGTTGAATTTTCCAAACAAGGAGACAATGCTCTAAAAACCAGCCACCTCGGTGTTATGGCTGTAGCAAGAATGGACGATTTAATCCGTGAGAATATTGAACCGGGGGCGATCTTCTGTCTGAAAGCTGATAACTTTTCGCCTACTAGTGCCAGCATGTTTGCGATGGAACCTTATTATCTTGTTTACGTCACTGACTCCGGTAAGTTAAAGTATGAGGTTAACCAAGTAAAACAGGTTATGGATATCTTCAGAAGTCTTACTTTGGGCAGACAACAAGCTGATCCTGAAGCTCTGCGGATTTTCAATCAAAACACTAACAATGGAAAAGATATGGGGCATTACAAAACGTTATTAGGAAAGGCTATTGCCGCGATCTCTGGGACTTCAGAAGAACAGGGTGTGGAGAGTCTTTTTCATAGAGGCGGCACATTGCCGGTATCCAGCAGCTTCAAAGGTATTGCTGATTTTGAAGTTGTGACCTATCTGGTCATAGTGTAACAATGTCCACGATGAATACTGCTAACTCACTAACATTGGAAGCATGCATAGAATGTCTGAACATACCTGCGATCTGTTACGTGGGAAAGAAAGTGCATAAAAAGCTATTCTATGACAATGCCAAACTCCTCTCAGCAGATAAGAAGGCTTTCCAAGAGCATCTTGATATTGTAACCTGGCTGTATGCTTTAAAGCAAGACAACACCAGCCTGAAGGCTTATGTTGACGATCTAAGGGAGTATTCAGAAATCGCAATACTGCTGGTCAACTTGAAACAGATTGGGACAGCAGAGAGGATTATTAATCTTATCCATCGGGCAATACCCTACCCCCTCCTGTTGATTTGCAATCATCAGGATTCAGTAATGTTCAGCATGGCACCAAAGCGATTCAGCCTGGCAGAGAAAGGAGTTATTGTAGCAGAAGATGTGCTAAACAGTAGCTGGATAAATCTCGATTCAATATCATCAACAGAAATCCCTTTCGTTAGAAGTCTGGCGATTGATGCAAAGATATACTTAAGCTTCTTAGACCTTTACAGGGGATGGGAATCTTCTTTTGTGGCTTTGGCATGCTCCAAGCATACTGGGAAGCTAAAGATTAAGCACGACAACACTCAGGAGAGAAAAGAGTTTCTGGAGAAATGCCTTGCCTTGCAGGGAGAGATAGCCAATTTGCGATCAGCCATAAAAAAAGAAACTCAGATGAATAAGAAAGTTGATCTGAATACCAGGATCAACGAACTAAAACTTCAATACCAGGAATGTATAAAAAAACTATGATGAGGATATAAGCATGGAAAGACTCGATGAAAACTTCGGCAAGAGCGAAGACCTGATAGCTAATAACATAGAGCAATTGAAACAGCTCTTTCCCGAGGCATTTACTGAGGGGAAAATTGATTTTGATGTGTTGAAACAGTTTCTTGGTGAATATATTGAGCCCAACGATGAGAAATATGGTCTGAACTGGTTCGGGAAAAAGAAAGCCCGCCAATTTGCTCTGACACCAAGCCTGGGAACATTGAGGCCATATCCAGATGAGAGCGTTGATTGGAATAAGACAAAAAACGTTATGGTTGAGGGGGAGAACTTAGAAGTATTAAAGATACTTCAGAAGAGTCTTTCTGGAAGGGTTAAAGTCATTTACATTGATCCACCCTACAACACAGGGGGCGATTTTGTGTATCCTGACAATTATAAAGATAGTATTAAAAACTACCTTGACTTAACAGGACAAACAAGTAGCGGAACCAAGGTTAGCNNCAGCGGAAGGTATCATACAGATTGGTTGAATATGATGTATCCTAGGCTAATTGTAGCAAGAGCTATGCTACACTCTGAGGGGTTAATCTTCATTAGCATAGATGAATCAGAATATCACAATCTTCGTACCATCTGTGATGATGTCTTAGGCGAAGAGAATTATTTAAACACTGTTTCAATTAAAGTTAGAGAAAATGCTGGAGAAAGTGGAGGGGGAGAAGATAAGAAACTTAAAAAGAACATCGAATATATAGTCATATATTCTAAAGATAAAAACTCGTACACCTTACCAAAGCTCTCAAGTGAAACTTCCCTGAGGTTACTGCTTGCACAAAATGAGCTAGCGGGAGATAACTACGTATATTCATCAGTTATCACTAAGTTAGNNATTGAGGACGGAGCTGGTCTGCCTATTGATGTCTATACTTACGATAGTTTTGAATCAGAGAGCATTAAATCGCTAAGCAGAAAGACTGATAAACCATTGATTGATATATATCTCCAATATTATGATAAGATTTACACAACTTACAATGCTCGAACATCCATAAGAGACAGGGTAAAAGAGGCTGTAGGGGATTTCTCTGGATTAGTTGAAATCTCATATAAGCCAA
>DIMZ01000015.1:6233-10968 GCA_002425825.1 Cloacimonetes bacterium UBA5553
CTCTGGGAATACTATGCGTTTGTGGGCAAATCTGAATGAGATATCGGAGATCAAGGGTAACGATATAGTTATTAAATCACCTTTGGGAACTATGTGGAATGATATCAGTTTTGCAGCCTTGGCAAACGAAGGTGATGTAAAATTTGATAATGGGAAGAAACCTGTATCTATGATTAAAAGGCTATTACAATTCTGCGAGGATGATAACGCTATAGTTATGGACTTTTTTGCGGGTTCAGGTTCAACTGGACATGCAGTTATGAGATTAAATGAAGAGGATGGTGGTCAAAGAAGATATGTGCTAGTTCAACTACCAGAGCCGCTAGACATCTCCAACAATAGCCAGAAGGATGCTGCTTTATTCTGTGACTCAATTGGTAAACCTCGTAATATAGCAGAAATAACGAAAGAACGTTTGAGAAGGGCAGGTAGTAAACTTAGAGGCGACGCAACGGAAGTTCTTTTCGATAAAGGTTTTCGGGTATTCAAGCTTGATTCATCTAACGTAAAAGCATGGGATCCTTCTGCCCAGAATATTGAAGGGTCTATAGAAGAATATACTGAATACATTAGACATGATAGATCAGAAAATGATATTCTCTTCGAACTATTGCTCAAGCTAGGTTTAGACTTATCGGTTAAGGTCGAAAGCAAGGATGTATGTGATAAAATAGTGTATAATATTGGCTATGGGGTTCTGCTTGTTTGCTTATCAACAAGCATTAACAGCAATGAAATTGAATCGCTGGCGCAAGGCATGATTGATTGGATCAAGACCCAGAATCCTGAGACGGAGACAGTGATCGTATTTCGTGATTCCGCATTTGAAAACGATGTGGCGAAAACAAACATAACAGCCATCTTTAATCAGCATGGATTTAGCAACATCCGCAGTTTGTAGGTGAAGCATGAAACTACATTTTGAACCAAATCTGCAGTTCCAACTTGATGCAATAGAGGCAATATGTGATTTATTCAGAGGTCAGGAAAGCTGCCGATCAGTCTTCACTGTGTCGATGCCAATAGAAGATCAGACTGACTACCTGCTTCCATCTGAAGACATAGGTATAGGCAACAAGCTAGCACTTTTAGAAGAAGAACTCCTGGCAAATTTGAAGGATGTTCAACTTCGCAATGGTTTAAGACCTGATGATGATATCCGATCAATGAACTTCACGGTGGAAATGGAAACCGGCACGGGGAAAACCTATGTGTACCTAAGGACAATTCTGGAACTTAACAAGCGCTTTGGATTCAACAAGTTCGTGATTGTAGTGCCGTCAATTGCCATCAAAGAAGGTGTGTATAAGTCCCTACAGATTACTCAGGAGCATTTACGATCTTTATACGCAAATGAGCCTTATGAGTATTTCCTCTATGATTCCGGCAAACTTGGACAGGTGCGGAACTTCGCCACCAGCAGTTCAATCCAAATAATGGTGGTTACTGTTGGGGCGATAAATAAAAAGGACGTCAACAATCTATACAAGGAAACAGAGAAGATCAATGGCGAAAAGCCGATTGACCTTATCAAACAAACTAAACCGATAATAATCGTCGATGAGCCCCAAAGCGTTGACGGTGGCTTAGAGGGTAGGGGTAAAGAAGCTCTCGCCGCAATGAACCCCCTCTGCACCTTAAGATATTCTGCTACCCATGTTGAGAAACACCATATGGTATATCGCTTGGATGCTGTGGATGCTTATGAGCAGAAGCTGGTCAAGCAGATCGAGGTGGCATCTGCCAAGATAGTTGGAGACCATAACAAGCCATATATCAGAGTTCTTTCCGTATCAAACAAGCGCAATGTGATTCAAGCCAAGGTGGAATTAGATGCTCAACAGGGACAACACGTTATCCGCAAAGAGATTCTGGTTCAGGACGGCGATAACCTAATGATGGTTACAGGGAGGAACATTTACGAGAACTGCTCCATAGGTGAAATCAATTGCCGTAAAGGATCAGAGTTTGTCGAGATCAGATTCCCAAGTATAGATAAAAACCTGAGACCAGGAGAAAGCTATGGAGGAGTAGATGACGACTCTCTGGTAAGATTGATGATCAGACGAACAGTCAAAGAGCATTTGGATAAAGAACTCAGGCTCAAGAATGAAGGTAAAGGCATCAAAGTTCTAAGCCTGTTCTTCATTGATAGAGTTGAAAAATATCGGAGTTACGATGCCGATGGCAGGGCTATCAAAGGTGAATATGCACATATCTTTGAAGAAGAGTATTCCCGGCTGATTAAGGGGGATGAGTATAATACGATCTTCCAGGACGTAGATACAGATAGCCTGGCAGAAGAAGTCCACAATGGTTATTTCTCTACAGATAAAAAGGGTGGTTGGACAGATACTGAAGAAAACACTCAATCCAACAGAGACAATGCTGAACGAGCATATAACCTGATTATGAAAGACAAGGAGAAGATACTAAGCTTCGATACCAAATTGAAGTTCATCTTTTCGCACTCAGCACTAAGGGAAGGATGGGACAATCCTAATGTATTCCAAATCTGTGCCCTGAGAGAGATGGGATCGGAGCTACAAAGAAGACAAACTATCGGCAGAGGTTTGCGCTTGTGTGTAAATCAGGATGGAGAACGAGTTAGAGGATTCGATGTAAACACGCTCACAGTGATTGCAAATGAAGGATATGAATCATTTGCAGAGAATCTCCAAAAAGAAATCGAACAAGACACTGGCATACGCTTTGGGATCGTGGAAAAGCACCAGTTTGCCGCATTGCACATCGTAGATACATCCGGCAATACTACTCCTTTCGGGGTTGCTAATTCTGAAAGTGTCTGGTCTTACCTAAAAGATAATGGTTACATTGATCATAAAGGTAAGGTTCAGGATACATTGCGCACGGCATTGAAAGATGGTACACTAGAGCTACCTGGTGAGTTCAAAGATCAAGAACTGCAGATAAAAGATATTTTACGTAAGCTAGCCGGTAAACTTGATGTTAAGAATGCTGATGAAAGGAATGTGATCAGGGTTAGGAAGGAAGTGTTATACAGTCCGGAGTTCAAAGAACTCTGGGATAAGATAAAACATAAAACTACCTACAGAGTTCATTTTGATAATGCAAAACTCATTACAGACTGCATCGAGGCCGTGAAGACCATGCCCCCTATTGCGAGATCAAGATTAAACTGGGAAAAAGCCAATATTGAGATTGATAAGGGAGGCGTTGGCGCAGTATTAACAACCACATCAGCTCCAGAAGCCATCGAAGAGGGTAGCATAGCCTTACCTGACATTTTGTCTGACCTGCAGGATAAAACGAGTTTAACCAGGAAAAGCATATCCAGAATTCTACTTGATTGCGATAGATTGATAGATTTCAAACGAAATCCCCAGAAGTTCATTGAATATGCTGTCGAAGCCATTAATAAGACTAAGAGGCTGGCACTGGTCGATGGTATCAAGTATCAGCGTATTGGAGATGACTGCTACTATGCTCAGGAGTTGTTTGAGAATGAGGAACTCTTTGGCTATGTATCGAAAAATATGCTCGCATCTCAGAAAACACCGTATGAATATATCGTGTATGACTCTTCAACCGTAGAAAAACCATTTGCTGAGAGACTGGAGCAGAATGAGGCTGTAAAGGTATTTGCCAAACTACCCTCTTGGTTTATGGTGCCCACTCCCTTGGGAACATATAACCCAGACTGGGCTGTATTGATGGAGAATGAAACGAGATTGCGATTGTTCTTTGTGGTAGAAACAAAAGGAGATACATTCCTAGATGCTCTTCGACCCTCGGAAAAGGCAAAGATTGATTGTGGCAAGAAGCATTTTGAAGCCCTAGGAAGTGCAGTTACTTTCTGTGTAGCCAATAGTTATGATTCTTTTGAAGAGCATTTAAACTGATTATGTCTTCATTCAAATATGCCGACAGACTGAAATTCGAAAAACTCTTTGATATGGGAGGCGGGTATGTTCTTTGGTTCAGTAATAGAACATTTCGAGACTTTTTTATCTCTACGGTTGATATAGACATTTATGATGGATCAATTGCAGATAATTCATTGTCCAAAGCAAATCTCCTAAGGGCTTTTTGGGAAAAAGCTGATGACAAGCAGATTACCGTAGTTAATCGAGAGCTTCTAAAGATATGGGTTGATGCAACGCAAGAAAAATCTGAGTCTGATCTTTCATTGTACGATGAGTGTGTTCTAATCAACAATAAGTTATCTGGTATGATGTTGGTAAAAAACATCAGTGCTTTACGCTCAATTGATGCTGATGAAAGTCTGGATACTATAATATCGGACATCAAACACAACATAGAGAATAATAAACCTGAGTTAACCCTAGATCGACTACACAATTATCTGGTTAACTACGGAAGAAAGCTCTGCGATAAACATGGTATAGGGCATCCAGAAAATAGTNNTAGTTCTCTAAACTCATTGTTTGGATTGTATAATAAATGGTTGCATGATAATGAATTATTGGAATCCAATATGTCGAGCAAGATCATTGGTAGCATTGTGAAATTGTTTGATGATTTCAACTATGTTAGAAATAATGAGAGCGCAGCTCACCCTAACCCCTTGTTAAACAAGATTGAGAGTATGTTTATAGTCGATACTATCTGTAGTATTATCGAGTTCATTAATAAAATCGAAGATGTCTTATCTGATACAGCCAAAACTACGACGGAGGATGATCATCCGTTCCCTTTCTGACAGACAATTAGGTGATAGTTGTAGTCGTCC
>DIMZ01000147.1:0-3099 GCA_002425825.1 Cloacimonetes bacterium UBA5553
GTGGCATTGCCATTCCACATGCCAGAGATCTTACCGTTAGCAGCTTACGTATAGCGGTTTGTATGATCCAGCAGGCTATTGAATTCAATAGTATCGACAATCTCCCTGTGCGCTTGGTATTTATGATTGCGGTTCCACAAAGCTCGAACTCGGATTATATGAAGATATTGCGTTCCTTATCGGAGTTTTTGCGGCAGGAAGATAACCGGGAAACCTTACTTAATGCAAGTAGCGAAGGTGATTTGTATGAAAAGGTACATAAACTCGAGGACGTTATCCGTCCTCATCTTAGCACTTAGCTTACTATTAGCTATTCCTTTGTTTGCCCAGCATCAGGATGCCGGAACAACGGGTTTTGCCAATCTGAAGCTGATTTATTCTGCCCGGGCAAATGCCATGGGNNAACTGCCAGTAGCACCCTGATGGATCATTTTGTTGGCAGTGGGGGAGGCTCTATTCAGTACCTTGTTCCCAAGAATATCTATGAGTCCTATGGTTTTTTTCTAAACTATTGGAACTCTGGCTCGATTGACAGAACTGAGGTAAGCTCGAATTTTGACCTGGTAGAAACAGGGGATAGCTTTGGAGCTCAGAATGTGATAGGTGGCATTAGTTATGCCAGATTCATTAGTCCGGCAGTTGATATTGGTGGCACTGTAAAGTTTATCTGGGATAAGATAGACGATAGCTCAGCTTCAGCAGTATTGTTGGATTTGGGACTTATGCATCACACTGTAAACGAGAGGATAAAGGTTGGGCTTAGCGGACGCAATCTGGGTGCTCAGCTCAGCTATTACAGCGATGTAGATTACAAAGAGAAAGTGCCCACAGTATTCCAAGCCGGTTTGGGAGTTGATCTTCTGGAAAGCACTCTGGTAAATATAGACTTGGTGAAAGCGAGTGGAGAAGATTTTGTGGCTAAACTGGGCATGGAGCATCGCATTCATCCTGCCTTGGTACTGCGTGGCGGTTTTCGCAGCCATGCTGCCGACTATTACAGCGGGGGTTCGCTGGCATTCACCTCCGGCTTAAGCTTTGGGCTGGGATGGGACTGGAAAAATTGGGCAGTAGATTATTCAGTTTCCTCATATGGAGACTTAGGATTAGCAAATCAACTTGGCATTAGATACAATTTTGACAATTGAGGATAGAGGGATATTTGAACAAGCACCACCTGATATTGGAACTGGGATGTGAGGAACTACCTGAACGACAACTTGAAATCGCGTGCGAAGCTCTAAGGAGCAGCTTTGGACTATTCTTAAGTGGCAACATTCTCTCCTGCGATTGTTTTGCAGTTAGCGGTACTCCACGCAGGATTTATCTGGAAGCAAAAGGCTTGCAGTCAGCTCAAGCTGATGTGGAGCTACTAAAAACCGGTCCGGCACTGAACATCGCTTATGATGCCGAGGGTAAGCTAAGTCCGGCAGGATGGGGCTTCATTCGCAAATGCGGAGCCACAGAGCAAGACAGCTTTATTCAAGATACTGAGAAAGGACGCTTTTTAGCCGTTAAGTACTTGCAGAAGGGAAAGGCCAGCAAATACCTTCTAAAGACGTGGATCGAGAGCTTTCCCGCCCAAATAGCTTTTACCAAAAAGATGATATGGAATCTTCAGAGTTTTGGCTATTCTCGTCCCCTAAGATGGGTTTTGGCTTTAATGGATAATGAAGTATTAGAAGTAGAGATTGCCGGAATAAAGAGCGGTAACATCAGCTATGGCAACAGGTATTTGGGGTTGGATGAACAAGTTCGCATAGACACTTGTGACAGCTATTTTGATATCCTTTTAGCAAATAAGGTAATAGCAGATATGGCTATACGGAGGCAGAGCATTGTAGAGCAGCTGAACGGGATATTTGCCGGGGTTGAACTTGAGGTGGTGGAAGACCCACGTCTGGTAGATACCGTTAGCAATTTGGTGGAGTATCCGCAAGCCGTAGTTGGTGAATTTGAAGAGAAGTATCTATGCTTGCCCGAGAAGATTATAATAAGTACAATAAGCCAGAATCAGAAGTATTTTTCCGTGCGATCGAACAAAGGTGATAAAGGGCTAAGTAACAAGTTTGTGTTTATCTCCAATGGTGATGCTGCCTTTTCGGAAATAATAAAGCTGGGGAATCAGAAAGTAGTAAATGCCCGGCTGGCAGATGCCATGTGGTATTATAATGAAGATACCAGACATAAGCTGGAAAGCTTTGTGCCCAAGCTGGGTGACGTTGTATTTCAATCCAAGCTGGGGACAATGGCAGATAAAACNNTACAAAGCCTGTGCAATTATATAAGCAATTCCCTTAGTCTGTCACCAGAAGTCAGGGATAAGGTGCAACGCTGTGCCGCTTTGTGTAAAGCAGACTTGGTAACTACTATGCTTGGCGAAAAAGAATTCACCAAGCTACAGGGCTACATTGGCATGAAGTATGCAATTGCTTCCGGAGAAGACAGCGAAGTAGCCGAAGGGATATATGAGCATTATATGCCGCGAGGCAGTGCAGACAGCTTACCTCAAACCCTTTGCGGTGCTGTGGTGGCAGTTGCGGACAAGATGGACTCAGTTGCGGGTATTATCGCTATTGGCATGATGCCTACCGGAAGTGGCGATCCATTTGCCTTGCGCAGGGCAGCTAATGGGATTGTGCAAATTATTAATTCCAGAGCTTGGGATATAGACCTTTATGAGCTTGCAGATTATGCTCTGGCGGATCTGGGGGACAGACAAGACATTCAAGCTAATGCCAAAGCTAATATTCATGCATTCATGGATCAGAGAGTTGAGTGGCTACTAAAACAACATGAGTATGATTACGATGTGATAGACAGCGTTACTCATCTCGAAAAAGCAAAGATAAACGATCTGGAGATGCGTGCTAAAGCTCTTTGCTGTTTACGTTCGGAGCCTGAATTTCAAAAACTGGTAACCGGATTGAAGCGGGTAGCTAATATAATAGCTAGTACGAAAGATTTTGCAGAGCTAAACCCATCCTTGCTTGCTGAACCTGCCGAGATAGTGGCTTACGAGAGCTTGCAGACACTACATAATGAATTAGATAAAGCTCTGTCCGACAAAAACTATGCAGAGGCATTGCAGTTGCTGATTAG
>DIMZ01000147.1:3115-6551 GCA_002425825.1 Cloacimonetes bacterium UBA5553
TATGCATTCTTTGAGTCGATTTTGGTGAATGCAGATGATGAAGGCTTGCGTAAGAATCGCCATGCCTTGTTAAGTGAGATTAAAAGTGAATTTTTACGCCTGGCAGATCTATCACGCATAGCTCTGGAAAGCGATATATAGGAGACATGGTGAATATCCTCGATACTTTGAAAGACCGAGCAAGAAAGATTGGTGGCAGCATTGTTCTGCCGGAGGCACATGATGCACGCACCCTGAAAGCAGCATACTGCATAGCTTCAGAAGGCATTGCAGATGTAGTGCTATTGGGAGATGCCGATAGTGTATATAGTAATGCCAAGGGTTTGGGACTGGATTTGCAGGCTGATGGCCTGGCAAAACAGATACAGGTAATAAATCCGCTTACTGCAGCTCAGTTAGAGCAGTATGCGGAGTTTTTCTATAATAAGAGAAAGGACAAGGGGATTAGCCAAGAACAGGCTTTGGAAACTATGAAGAACCCTCTGTTCTTTGGTGCCGCCTTAGTTAAACACAGAGTAGCTAGCGGGATGGTAGCCGGAGCAGCCAATACTACGGCAGATGTGCTAAAGGCAGCTTTACAGGTAGTGGGTGTATTGCCCGGACTAAAAACGGTATCCAGTACTTTCATTATGGTAGTGCCGGATTTTATGGGTGAAGACAAGGTGTTTCTGTTTGCCGATTGCGCTGTGGTTCCAAATCCTAATGCCGAACAGCTTGCCGACATTGCTACCAGTACGGCAAAAACCAGAAGAGCAATTATTGGTGATGAACCAACCGTGGCTTTATTATCATTTTCTACACTGGGAAGCGCAAAACACGAACTGGTGGATAAAGTGCAGGAAGCAAA
The DNA here is from genome assembly GCA_002425825.1 of Cloacimonetes bacterium UBA5553. Classification (GTDB taxonomy): domain Bacteria; phylum Cloacimonadota; class Cloacimonadia; order Cloacimonadales; family Cloacimonadaceae; genus Cloacimonas. The sequence goes on from DIMZ01000147.1 coordinate 3,963, forward strand.
AACTATATTAGATGGAAGAAAGGTAGATTTTTACTATGACGGCGAACTGCAACTTGATGCAGCGATTATTCCCTCCATAGCCAAAAGCAAAGCCCCTTCAAGTAGTGTAGCCGGCAGAGCAAATACATTGGTGTTCCCAGACCTGNNATTGGCTATAAGCTGGTGCAGAGAATGGCTAAGGCGGAAGCAATAGGTCCAATTATTCAAGGTTTGGCAGATCCGGTGTGTGATCTATCTCGCGGTTGCTCTGCCGAAGACATCGTTAATACCGCTGTTCTGGTGCTATTGATGTCTCAGAAATAAACCATGATAGATATAATAAAAGAATATAAGGGGGATAAAATGGCTATTAAGCTATCCAACCGCTGTAATCTGATAAAGCCTTCACCTACGCTTACTCTGTCGGCAAAGGCAAAGGAAATGAAAGACTCCGGTATTGATGTAATCAGCTTTGGAGTTGGTGAACCAGACTTTAACACTCCAGACTACATCAAAGAAGCAGCCCACAAGGCGATTGACGCAAACTTCACGCGTTATACGGCTAATGCGGGTATTCTTGAATTGCGTCAGGCAATATGTGAGAAGCTGATTAGGGATAACCAACTAGAGTATAGCCCCAAAGAGATATTGGTGTCTCCTGGAGCAAAGGCTTCTATTCTGAATGTGCTAATCGCCGTTTGCGATAGCATGGATCAGGTGCTAATGCCATCTCCCTATTGGGTTAGCTATCCCTATCAGGCGATGTTGGCAAATGCAGAACCTGTCTATATTCCCACCGACGAAAGCCGACAATATAAGATAGATGCAGAGATGCTGGAGCGAGCCATTAAGGATAGTCCATGTGCTAAGGTGCTGCTACTAAACTCACCCAGCAATCCTACCGGGGCAGTGTATGACAGAGATGAGCTAAAGGCAATTGCGGATGTATGCGTGAAGCATGATATACTGGTGATTTCGGATGAGATATACGAACGCCTTGTATATGACGGACAGCAGCATATTTCCATTGCCAGCATAAGCCCTGAAATAAAGGAACGCTGTGTGGTTATAAACGGTGTGTCTAAAGCTTATGCGATGACGGGATGGCGTTTGGGCTATGCTGCCGGGCCTGCGCACATCATTGCTGCTGCTGGAAGAGTTCAGGAGCATGCTACTTCATGCGTGAATTCAATTACCCAAAAGGCGTGCGTTACAGCTTTGCGCGAGGAGGACGACTCCATTGAAAACATNNTGTTGTACAATGAGTTGATAAAAATACCGCATATAACCTGCTTTAAACCCCAGGGTGCTTTCTATATAATGCCCGGGATAAAGTGGTATTTGGAGAACAACAAAGAAGGCGTAAGCAATGCTGACAAATTCTGCGAGAAGCTGCTGGATAGACATCATGTAGCATTGGTGGCAGGCGGTTCATTCGGTATGGAAGGTACTGTGCGCTTCTCATATGCAAATAGCATTGCCAACATAGAAGAAGGAATACGGCGTTTTGCCCGCTTTCTTGGCGAAATAGCAAAATGAGGGTATAGATGCAAGACTTTGAAGATAGAATGAAAGAGCGTTGGCAGCAAAGACGCAAGAAAGCATATAATTGGCAGAAACTGCTGTTAATGGCTTTGGTCTTAGTAGCTATTTGGTATACTATGGCAAGGTTGCAAAATGCGGATAATATTGTATCAACACCGTCGGCAAGTTCTGTGGATAGTCTGGCGAAAGACGCGGAGCAAAATCCTTGAGTTTGGTGATAGTCGGTTCTATTGGATTGGACAACATAATCACTCCTGCAGGAGAAGTATCTGACGCTTTGGGCGGATCTGCTGTATATGGAGCCTTAGCAGGATCGTATTTTGGCGATACCTACATTGTTGGAGTTGTTGGACGAGATTATCCTGCTAAAGGTATTGATTTGTTGAAGGCTCATGGAGTAAATCTTGATGGCTTGGAATATCAAGATGGCAAAACATTTCGATGGTCGGGCAGATATGATACTTGGAACAGAGCTGAAACCTTGAAAACAGAATTGAATGTTTTCGCGGATTTCTCTCCGTTGTTACCTTCAGCGGTTAAATGCTGTCAGAGTCTGATGCTCGCCAATATCCATCCCAAACTTCAACTTCAGGTGCTGGATCAGATACACTCATACTCGCACATAGCCAGTGATACAATGAACTACTGGATTAATCTCTGCCCCGATGAAGTAAAGAAAGTGGTTCAAAGAGTTAGCATCGTATTCATGAATGAAGATGAGATACGTTCATTCACTGGGATAGATTGCTTTATAAAGGCAGCAAAGTCTATACTGGCTTTGGGGCCAAAATGGGTGATTGTTAAGAGAGGCGAATACGGCTCAGTTGCTGTTTCTGGTGATGATATGTTTTTTTCTCCGGCGTATCCGCTTGAAGAGGTAAAAGACCCCACGGGGGCAGGTGATACATTTGCGGGAGCTTTTATGGCATATTTGGCAAACAACAAGCTATTGACGTCTATCTCTATAAGAGAAGCTATTCGCTATGGTACAATTATGGCGGCTTTAAATGTTCAAGACTTCAGTGTAGAGGGAATATCGCATTTGGATAAACTAAAGATAGAATC
>DIMZ01000147.1:6559-10305 GCA_002425825.1 Cloacimonetes bacterium UBA5553
AACTGCTGAAATGGACAAGCTGAACAAAGGAGCTACCTATAGCGAATCCGGCGTAAATATCGCCGCAGGTGAGCAGGCAGTAAAAGCAATTAAAAGTAAAGTGCGCAGTACTTACAACGCCAATGTCCTTAGTGATCTTGGCAGCTTCGGTGGTTTGTATAAAATTGATAACACAACCTGGCGTGAGCCCATCCTGGTATCCAGCACTGACGGCGTTGGAACCAAGCTGAGAGTTGCCATAATGGCAAAAAAGTACAATACTATTGGTCAGGACTTGGTTAATCATTGTGTGAATGATATCCTTGTCCAGGGGGCAATACCTCAATTCTTTTTAGATTACATTGGGGTAGGCAAGCTTAACCCGGAAATGATAGAGCAGATTATCGACGGATTGATTGTGGCATGCAGGGAAAACTACTGCGCTTTAATCGGTGGGGAAATGGCAGAAATGCCGGGCATCTATTCTGATGAAGACTTTGATTTAGCCGGAACAATTGTAGGAATGGTGGAGCACGATTCGCTATTGCCTCGCCAAAGTATTAGTATTGGTGACCAACTGGTGGCGTTACCCAGCAGTGGCTTGCATACCAACGGTTACTCATTGGTGCGCAGGGTAGTTTTCGATATTATGCAGTTGGATATAGATTCTTACATACCAGATTGTGATGCTTATGTTGCCGACCTCATGTTAACCGTGCACAAGAGCTATTTAGGAGTATTAAAGCCTCATCTAGGCCATTCGGGTTTACATGGACTTGCTCATATAACAGGTGGGGGCATTGGTGGAAATCTTGGCCGAATACTTCCCGAGGGAGTTGGGGCAAAGGTAGCATTAAACACCAGTGATATTCCTCCTCTATTTCAATGGATTCAGAAAGCAGGACTCATAAATGATGACGAGATGCGAAAAGCTTTCAATCTCGGGGTGGGGATGATTTGTGTAGTTAATCCGGATTATTGTAGCACGTTGATCGACGAAACCGGCGGTTGGCATATTGGTGAGTTATGCGATATCAACGCTGTAAAGAACCGAGTTGAGTTTCTATGATGTTACTAATACTAAAAGAGAAAGCATCTGACAGCATGTTTTTGCATGGTAGGGAGCACACGATGAGGAAAAAAACCTCTTGACTATTTTTTGCACATCAGATATAAGAGTCCATAGCAATGAAGTCCCTATGCTTTTGGGATGGGACTCGTTACAAAGATTGTTTATTAAATATACAATAATAACCCAGGATGAAGGGAGGTTTGTCGATGCGTAAATATGCATTGATCCTACTATTGGCAATGCTGCTTGGAACAGCATTCTTGAATGCGGCTACAACCGGTCGTTTAGCAGTTCGTGTTCGAGATGGACAAGGGCGAGCCGTGGAATTTGTAAACATCGTTGTGATGCAAGGGACTCAGCGCATCACAGGCGGTCAAACCAATGAAAAGGGTACCGCAATAATAATTAACATTCCTCCGGGTCTATACACTGTTAGATTTTCCCTGGTTGGTTTTGAAGAAGTAATCGTTAGGGATGTTCGTATTCAGGTTGACCAAACTGCTAATCTATCTCCAATTATGAACCGCGCAGGCGTACGCTTATCTTCTGTTGTTGTGCAAGCTGCAGAAGATAAAGTTGAGAGAGACCGTGTTGGCTCGGCAAAACAGATTGAGATGGATAGAATGTCCGATGCGGCGGTTNNCGATATTGCCGGGATTATCTCGCTTCAAGCTGGTGTTACCAACATAGGTGGAGAACTACATATCCGCGGAGGTCGTGCCAACGAAGTGAACTACACTGTTGATGGTATGAGCGTTTCAGACCCAGTTGATGGTGGTGCTACGCTACAAGTTGATACCGATGCCATTAGTGATATGAAAGTTATGACCGGTGGATTCCCGGCTGAGTACGGAAATGCGCAGTCTGGCGTTATCAATATTGTTACTAAAGACGGTGACCCATTCTTTTCCGGAAAGCTTGAGTATCAAACCGACAAGTTTTGGAAAGAGCACCGCAATTCAGATGTTTTCAAGTTTGCTATCGGCGGACCGGTTATACCCTTTGGTAGTCCCGAACTAAAAGAAAGATTCACTTTCTACCTTAATGGGGCAGGTGAATGGCTTGATGGCAGAATGAAGGATATGTATATTTCTGATCCCAACAGCGAATTCAGCCTAAACGGCAGAAGCCTTATTGAAGCTCACTATGATCCTTATAACCCCTATGAGAATCGTAGCAATATAGCAGGCATTGATTTGGGCAACAGGAATTACAACTCTTACAATATAAACCTGAAAAGCAAATACGTGCTTAGCCCCGGGCAGAATGTTACATTTGCTGCCAGAGGCGATAGAAGCTATAACAAACCCTTCAGTTATGCCTGGAGATTCGCCAATCAACATTATGCTGAAGACAAAACCACACAGAGACAGTTTATCACAACCTATGATCACGTGTTCAATTCCACAATGAATCTAAAGGTAAAAGCCAGTTACTATCAGAAAGATAGCTATACCGGTCCTTTGGGAATTGATAGGAACAACTACTTTTATTGGGTGATTGATCCTAATTCTCCTCCAGCAGATTATGCATTGATGGTTGGTCAGGAAAGATACGGTTATCTTACGGTTGATAATAACGAAGATGGAGTTTATGACTTTGGGTTCAATCCCTCCTCTGCCTGGATGTTTTCATTACAAGGATTGGAGATACCCCGCAATATCCCCGGCTTTGTAGCCCCAGGCACTATTTTTCCCAATTACATAGACGACAGAACTTCTACGATTAGTGCCAGAGGTGATTTTGAGTGGCAGATAAACGAAACCCATTTGGCAAAGACAGGTCTGGAGATTATTAAGCACAAGATCAAAAAGGATCAGCTGCAGAGTTTCCTTACCATTTATGAGGATCGTCGCCAGAACTACCTGCGCAGCATTTTTGATATCAGACATTACGATTTTGCCGATTATCAGGCCTACATAAACGGAACAGGAAGCTTGCCTGACGCACTATATGACATTATCTCCAAAGAAGACAATCCAACTGCCATCACCGATCTGGTTGCTGTTTACAAGCCTATACACTATTTTAACGCTGCTAAAGCTGCTGCTGGTAGACGTGACGGTTACAAAGCAGACCCATGGCAAATGGCGTATTATGTTCAGGATAAGATGGAATGGGAAGGAATGATTGTTAATGCCGGATTGAGATTTGACTTCTGGTATTTGGGCAAGGAATACTCCATTGCTCAGGATAACGGAACATTCGCCCCCAGAGGTTTTGAAAGCTCAGATCGCTTCCAAATGATGATCTCTCCCCGCTTAGGTGTTTCTCACCCTATTACAGAAAGGGATGTTTTGCGTTTTGCATATAACTACCAAAACCAGTTACCGCAGATGCAATACATATTCACCAGTAAAACTCCCCAAGATGCAAACCTGCAAGGCGCTATAAATGTGGGTAACCCAAGCTTGGAACCTCAGATTACAGTTACCTATGAAGTGGGACTTTCTCATCAGCTTAGCGATGACTACGTGTTAGATATGACTGCTTACTACAAAAACCTTTATAACTATGTAAGCACCAAGAAAGAACGTAAGATCGGAGAAGAGTCTATAGTATGGTACAAGTTCATCTCCGAGGACTATGGTTCGGCTCGTGGTATAGACATGCAGCTTGAAAAACTGCTCTCCAATTTCAATACCTGGAGCGTTGCCTATTCATTAGCATGGGCACAGGGGAATAACTCATATAC
>DIMZ01000147.1:10336-13152 GCA_002425825.1 Cloacimonetes bacterium UBA5553
CAACCAATCTTCGTGAGTTTCCATTGGATTGGGATGTTAGACACAATATGAGTCTGAACTACACCTTCAGAATCGGTCGCGGAGAAGAGTTCTTTATCCCCTTTACCGATTATATACTCCCTATGGATGATTTTGTTGCTAATCTAACCTGGAGCTATGCCTCTGGTTCGCCCTACACTCCTCAGAGCATGGAAGGTAATAATAACTTCCTGGATACAAACAGCAAACGCAAAGCAGCTACTCATTCTGCTAATCTCAGGCTTACCAAAGGTCTGCGCTTACCCAATAAAACTAATATGAGATTGTATCTGGAAGTGGAAAACCTGTTTAAGAAAACTAACATCAATACTGTGTATGCCAAAACCGGGTCACCTTACGATACCGGTGAGAATATAGAAGACACGCAGCTTGGCTATGTTTTCCCCGAAGTGGAATTCACCTATGCCAAATCTATCAGAAACCCTGCCAATATAAACGACTTCCGCGGTGTAACCCTGGGCGTCATTTTCAATTTCTAAATTATTCCTAGGAGGAAATATAAAATGAGAAAGTTCTCGTTGATCATGTTAATAGTGTTGATGAGCCTCGTATTCACGAGTCTTGCTTACGCTGTGGAACAAGCTGCTCCGGCTACCGGTAGTGGAATGGAAAGCTTTGCTGAGTTGGTATTCGGCAGTGGTTTGGTAAAATGGTTTAAAGACGGTGGTTGGGCTATGTGGCCTATCCTGCTCGTTACAATATATGGTTTAGCCTATGTAATCTGGAAGTTTATTGCCCTGCTTACAGGCAAGGTAAACTTGAATAACTTCCTTGCCAAAGTACTTCCCCTTATCAAAGAAAAGAAGTATAAAGAAGCTCTGGAAATTGCCCAAAAAGCACGTGGCCCCGTTGCATCAATTGTTTATGCTGGTCTTCTAAAGGCTGACAAGGGTATTGCTGCAGTTGAAAAGGCTATTGAGAATGCAGCTATGATCGAAATGAGCTTCCTGGAAAAGGGTTTCTTAGAGCTTTCTACCGCCATTACCCTTGCTCCCATGTTGGGTTTCTTGGGTACGGTGTCCGGTATGATTAGTGCATTCGATGCCATTGCAGCTGATCGTGCGGTGGATGCAACTATTGTTGCAAGCGGTATAAAAATTGCTCTTATTACTACTCAAGCGGGTTTGATTGTTGCCATCCCCGTTCAGTTCTTTAACAATATGTTCGTTACCATGGTGGATCGCCAGGTTATAGATATGCAACGTGCTTCCGAGAAAGTAATTGAAGCCCTGATCGAAGCATAGGGGGATAAATGAAAATCGGTCGTAAAAGGAAGGGAAAAGCCGAGATACCGACTTCGTCGATGTCCGATATAGCCTTCCTGCTGATCATCTTCTTTATGGCAACTACTAAGTTTGACGTAAAAGAAGGGATTAAGATAGTGCTGCCCCAGGCAACAGATAAGCAAGAGAATCAGGTTCAAACTCTTACTCTTACCGAGAAGGAGATGACCAGGTTGCAGATTCTTGCCGATGGGCAGATAGTGGTGAACAAGGAAGCTCCTCGAGTGATTGAAAGCGGGGAACTGGATGCCTTGATTCAGCAGAAAGTGAAAGAAAACCAAGATATGATTTTCAAAATCATCACCGATCGTGAAGCTAAGTATAGTGAGATGATCAGAGTGGTAGATCGCCTGAAAGCGGCGAAGATTGAAAAGATATCTTTATCTACAAACTAGGAGGTAAGATGGCAGTAATTAAAACCAAAAAGAATCGTGACGCCTTTATTCCTACTAGCTCTATGTCAGATATAGCTTTCTTGCTACTGCTGTTCTTCATGGTATCTACTGTGTTTGTTCAAGAAAAGAAGTTTTGGGTTGAGCGTGAACGGTGGCCCATAGCCGAAAGCATAGAGCGCATTCCGCGTAATCATACTACTACTATCTACGTTATGCGGGACGAGACTATCCTTATAGACGATGTGCCTACCCGAATCGAAACTGCAGAAGACGTGTTTGTTTCCACTACATTAATCAGGAAGAAATCCGATGATCCCGATTTGGTGGTGTGTTTTAGAACCGATAGAGAAACCAAATATGGAGTTATGTCCGACGTAATGAGACAGCTTCAAGATGCTAATACATTGATAGTAGCATTTGAAACTCAACAACGGCAAAACTAAAAAAGGCGGATAAGATGAATATGCTTACAAATGACTGGAAAGACATTGCCAATGCTCAATTTGGCAAAGCTTTGGCCTTATCCTTAACCTTGCTCATTTTCGGAATGATGGTTACTCCAAAAATCGATGTACGTAAACAGGTCTTTAAAGCTGAACAGATGGAACTTGTAGATATTCCGATGGAAGAGCGCGAGAAGATTGAGCCTCCACAAACAGAGGTTAGCATCGACGTGAGTTTTGTGATAAGCGAAGATTTGGGAACCCAGGAAGTGGACATGGCTAGCTTTGAGCAGGCTATATCCCAAATAGGTAACATTTACAGTACCAGTTCAGCCTCCCTTAATCAGGGTGTGAATGATAAACCTGTAAACTTTGTTGCCTACGATGATCCTCCCGTTGTTATCGGAACCATAGCGCCCGAATATCCTGAGTTTGCAAAAAGAGCAAAGCAGCAAGGAACCGTGGTTCTCGAAGTAGAGGTTCTGAAAGATGGTAGCATCCGAAACATTGTAGTAAAAAGATCCATCCCTGGTGGATTAGACGAAGCTGCCATAGCAGCGGTTCGTAAAGTAAGGTTTCAGCCCGGGCGCAGTAGCGGACAACCAGTCGATTGTCTGGTTATCATCCCGGTAGAATTTAAATTGAACTAAATTGGG
>DIMZ01000147.1:13169-15422 GCA_002425825.1 Cloacimonetes bacterium UBA5553
TTCATGAAGTTGAATAGAATTGGAATATGCCTTAGCCTTATGCTGCTCGTAGCAGTGTGCCCGATTTTTGCGGCTAAAGCAGTTCCTTCAACTGGAACAAAGAGATTGGACTTATCGAAGTTTCATAATGTTGGCAATATCTGGTTGCGCGTTAGTAACTACGGTTTCTTTGGTTCTGGAGACGATGTCGTTCCGCAATACCCATCTTTGGAGTATCCCGGAGGAAGTGGCACCGACTACTTGTACCAAGGTGCTTTGTGGTTTGGAGCAAAGAAGCAGAGACGAAATCAATTCGGTAAGAAGATGTTTTGGCCGGTTTATCCGCCAACCACGGTAAATAATACACCGATACCGCAAGATCATCCAGATTGGAATGCATCAATGATACCAGTATTGGATACTCTGGTTACGGTGGGATTTGACGGTGACGATGACCTGTACGAATTCTTGCCGGCATATAATCCTCGACTTGCAGCCAATCCAGACATGTTCGCTGCTTATGAGGCTAACAACCCATATGATGGTAGCGCTACAGCCTCTACGAGATTTCACAGACGTGGTGTTGATGATGATGGCGACGGAAAGATTGATGAAGACATGGTCGGTTATACTTTCCCCTTCAGACAAAGTGCTGAACTTCCGTCTCAATTTAATGCGTTCGGAGGGATGTTTCCATTCAGTCTTCCCAATTCTGCCTTCAGCGTCCTTAATGAACCTGCCAATTTAGAAGTATGGTTCCCTTTAGGTTTCCAGGAATTGGCTTTTGACAATTATCCTGCCCTATACCCGCTGAACAGCCCGCTTGATTACTTGTTTACTACTCCAAGAGACGATGATGGAGATGGGCGTTACGATGAGGATGGTGCCCCTGTTTCTGAGCAGGACTTTATAGCATACTACTATGATTATTGCCCATTTGGTTCTCCTGGTCAGCGTGATCACGGTCAATCTGCTACTCGCAATGAGCACATACCTCTGGGTGTGCGCGTAAGACAGATGAGCTACCAATGGAGCTTTGAATACATAAAGAACTTGGTGTATGTTGAATTCAATATTACCAATATGCACAAAGAAGACGAGTTAGTAGATTGCGCCATGGGTATCTATATGGATGCCGACGTAGGCCCCCAAACATGGGGTGCCGAGAAGGCTGCTGACGATAAATCAGGTTATGTAAAAGGCAGTGGCTATGAGTTTGCCTATACTTTCGACGCCGATTTTGACGGCGGACTAAGCCCAGGATATGTGGGTGCACGTGTTTGTACTCCAGATCCAGATCAGCTCAAGTTCCATTGCTGGTATTGGAAAGTTGGCGATGGCCCGGATGACAGCAACCCCCTTAATCTTAGCCCTACTAATAAAACAGCTAACGAGAAGTATTGGCTGCTGACCGGACGTAATCCCAACCCGAATAAATATACACCATTACGTCCAGAATTGGACAGTGAAACTGAATACGAACAACCCGTAGCTAATGATACGCGTTTCTTGTTTGCTTTCTATGGTGCGCAGCCTGGAACTGCAGACTACAATGATCCTGATAAACGTTGGAATCTCGCTCCCGGTAAGACTATGAAAATAGTGGTTGCGGTATTCCCTGGTGATACATTGGCTGATCTAAAAGAGACTGCTGGCTGGGCACAAATCATTTATGGTCAAGCTCAAGACCTAATAAGTGTTGTGAAGCCGGATTTATTCCCTCACTACAATCCACCGGAACCTCCTGAAATTCCCAAACTCTTTGCTGAGATTGTGGATCAAGGTACTCCGCGTATCGACTTATACTGGGATAATCGTTCTGAGTATTCCCAAGACACGATGACTGTTCCATCAAACGTTGTTGGTTGGCAGTTCCCCGATTCCCCCCGTGTACCCGGATTGGATAGTGATCCCAATTTGTATCCTAACTGGGAAGGCATCCCGCTTGAATTCCAACCCGACCTCACTCTGCCTCCGAGTGAGAGATATAACAACCAGGCATTGGTTAATCCTTATACAGGATTCCGTCTTCGTCACGATTTCCAAGGATATAGTATATGGGGAAGAAGTGGAAGCGATAGCCGTGAAGCATGGGAAATGGTGAAGCGTTGGGATAAAGAAGAATCGCAAGACGAGTTGGACGATTTTAATGTAAACAGCAATTTCCCCGATGAATACAAGAACTATGGTGGCTATCTCGGTTTAGATACCGGTCTTCCCAACAAAAACGAGTGGGTTCCCACTAATCCTGGAGACTATACAAAGTTCTATCAT
>DIMZ01000147.1:15482-16229 GCA_002425825.1 Cloacimonetes bacterium UBA5553
GTTCGAGCTTGTTCCGTTAACTGCAGCAGATGATTTCTACGGCTTCCCAATCTATGATCCTGACAAAGATTATGGCGATCCAGCCATAGCTCTTGAGGCTCAGAAGATTGATGAATTGTACCCGGGAGTCGATAGATTCCAATATCGTCAAACCCTAAAAGCAAGGCTGTTTAAACACAGCAGCATACGCCAGGAGATATTTGACGAATTGTATGATCCCAAGATGATCCCATTGGGTGGTTTTGGATTCGTTTCCGGTGCTGTACCGACTGCGGATGAGATCAGTGCTTTAAAGAGCAAGAGACTCTCAAGACGCTACTATAAGTCTGAGATTATTCACCCCCCAAAAGGTATTGAGTACTACGTTGCTGTTACAGCTTACGACAGAGGTATTGCCTGGAAGGATGTTAGCTATCTGGAATCCGGACGTGATGCAGACGCCAATATGAAGGTATTCTTCCCTGGTTCAGTTGCCAAGGAGCAAATGGATAACATAATGGTTATCCCAAATCCTTATATCGGCAGCAGTAAGTTCGACGGACGTTTGGAAAACGATCAAAAGGGTGATAAGAGCCGCAGGTTGTGGTTCGTAAATCTCCCCATGCGTTGCACCATTAGAATCTATACCCTTGCCGGTGACCTTGTACAGCAGCTTGAGCACGATGGCCAAACAGAAACAGATATAATTACTATCTCAAAAGCCAGTCCTTATAAAGGTATGGCTGCAAGTGGTATGCATCACTGGAA
>DIMZ01000147.1:16263-19804 GCA_002425825.1 Cloacimonetes bacterium UBA5553
AATAATCAGATTATTGCCCCCGGAGTTTACCTGTTCTCAGTAGAGAACAAGAGCAACGGTAAAGTAAAAGTCGGCAAATTCGTAGTTGTGAAGTAGGAGAAGCGATAATGAAAAAAATACTAATATCAATGCTTAGCCTTGCCATTCTGATGATGCCGATATTACTTTGTGCAAAGCCCTTTGGTAAAACCGGTACAGTTGGACTCCAGTACCTAAAACTCGGTGTTGATGCGCGTGCAATAGGTATGGGCGAGGCCTATACCGCTGTTTCAGACGACATCTCATCTGTTTACTGGAATGTAGCAGGATTGGCTCCAGCCTATCAGAAGCAGGTGTTCTTTTCCCACACTAACTGGCCTGCTGATATTATGCAGGAATTCGCTGCCGCATCATTCACCAATGGTGTATCAACTGTAGCCGTTTACGGCTCGGTTTTACACATGGACGACATGGATGTTACCGAGGAAGAACCCTTTGGTCCCACAGGAGAGAAATTCACCAATAGTGGCATTGCCATTGGTGCAGCCTATGGACAGCAATTTACCGATAAGTTCTCCGCCGGCTTTGGCTTAAAGTACTTACGAGAAAACCTGCACATATATAATGTGAATAGTTATGCATTTGATCTGGGTTCGATGTATAACACCGGTTGGCAAAATGTAAAAATAGGCATGGCTCTTCGTAATTTTGGTCCCGACGTTCGATATCGTGTGGATAATGACGACGATGGTCAAGTAGACGAGGATCCTTTTGATTTGTTCGATAACGATGGTGATGGCCTGGTAGATGAAGATGGTCCAGAGCTTGAAAGTAAGATACCAATGACTTTCTCATTAGGAATAAGTGGCGACATCATGCGCAACGAAATGAATTACTGGATTGCTTCTTTGCAGCTTGATAACGTTATCGATCGTTTAGAAACATGGAATTTGGGAACTGAGTATAAGATGGGTAACATCTTCTTCCGTGCTGGGTACCAGATTAATTACGATGCCAATGGTTTTTCTGCAGGTCTTGGGTGGCAAGTACCCACCAGCCTTGGCATTTTTAACGTAGATTATGCATATACTGATATGGGATACCTTTCTGAGAGCTTTGTAAAAAGTGCTCACAGGGTATCTGTTAAACTGAGATACTAATGAAAGATTCGAATAAGAATCAGGAGGAACAATGAAGAAAATCCTATTGGTGGTACTTTGTCTTAGCCTCTTTATTGCTGCTGTCTATGCCGACGATTTCAAGCAGCCAATAAAGCAAAAGACAATCGATTTCCCCCATGGAACAAGGTTAATGCCTAGTCGTACAGCTCCCGAGTATGTATTTACCAAAGTTCCTACACCCATTATGACGTCATTTTCTGACTACATGCACGGCAGCTATAACGGCTTGCCCATGAGAGTCATCCCTGAAGCTGCTGGTGGTGGATACTTTATGGTTTATCACGCTGCCCGTACAGCCACTGGCACACGCCGCGTATTCTACACCTACATCGATGCAACCGGAAATATCGTAAGCAATTCTGAGATATCGCTTGATAACGTTCGTGAAGGTTATCCCGGAATGGCAGTTGACCCTGTATCGGGGAAACCTATGTATGCTTGGCATACAAATGCCGATCCCAGTGATGCATTATTGGAAGTGCGTTTCGTATCTGATGCCTTTATCGATGGAATCGATGGTCTCTGGAACGAATTCGAGATTCCAATTAACAATCCTATCGAAATTACCAGTCAATATGGCACAACCAACGACAACGAATTCATTTGGCCGTCGCTGGTAATAGGCCCATCCAACGTCGCAGGAAAGCGTCGTATCTACATTGCAGCCCGTAACAGCGTTACCCACACCAGTATTCCATCAGAGAACGTCTATATCGCATGGGCTGATTTCGACCAGGAAAGCATCGAAAACGGTGACCCAATGAGCTGGAACTACACCAGTATTCCTGAACTGAATAACTGGAACTCCGACACAGCTTATGAGCGTCGTCCGCAGATGGCATTGGCTGCTGATGCCTCCGGAAACATCTATTACATTGGTTATCACAATGCCTGGAACTTAGATGACACACCAATCGATGAAGATGATTTCGATGTGTTCAAGCTTGACAACTACGGTCAGGGAAGCTGGACTCGCGTAACATTTGATGCCACAATCCCCACATGGAATCCTCCCACATCTGCAACAGATCCAACCGGATATTTCGACGACAGTGGCGTACCTTACACCAATGACCAACTTAAGTGGAGCATCGTAAACTCCAGTCACCTAAATGCCGCCTTCGACGATTTGGGTAGAATTCATATTCCCGCTCTGTGGAGTATAATGACCTACAAGGGAACATACTATACCAGCTTCCAATTTGCAAAGACTGCAATTTATAACCCTAACAGTAATAACTTCCAGATTAAAGAAGTGTATCCCCAGAAGGATCCCACCGATGATTTCAATGACGTCATCACACCCTGGGATGTCGTATATCCTTGGGGCCAAGTTGACGAGTTCTTTGTAAGCAGCACCGGTGAATCATTCCCCGGTACCATAATGGACTGGAATTTCCCCTACTGGAATTCAGAATCACATGGCAACTCAATGATGTTCCACCTCAGCAATCAGAAGATTACCGAAGGTAATGGTGAGGGCATGCTTGCCAACGTTTGGCAGAATTCACTTCGCGCCAAATACTTTAACGAGTTTAGCGATACCGATTACTCAGCCTTTGGCAACACCCCGGAAATCTTCATTTCCGTGTCACCAGACAATGGTGAATCATGGAGTGAACCCATCATTCTTAATAACCAGGAAACACCTCAGTTCGCAGGTATTAAGCCCATGTATGTATATCCTGCAGACAAAGTTCAGTATGTTGGCGTAAATGAAAACGGCCAAAAGATAGGTAAGATTGGCTTGTTCTTCTTCGACGATAACACTTGGGGCTCCAATGTAATCGCAGCTACAGAATTCCCGAACGACGGCGGAAGAGTCATGTTCGCTGAAATTCAGGTTGTGTTCCCTCTACCAGTTTCTAACTCAGATAACACAGTTACTGCAGCTCCCAAGATGCTGAATCAAAACTTCCCCAATCCCTTCAACCCCGAAACCACAATCGGTTTCGATATGCCCAAAGCAGCACCTGCAAACCTTTCCATCTACAACGTGAAAGGTCAGCTCGTGAAGACTCTCTTCAACGGCAATGCAGCCTTTGGCAGAAACAACATGGTATGGAATGGAACCGACAACAACGGTGCCAGCGTTACCAGCGGATTGTATTTCTATCGCCTGTCCACAGACGGTAAGGTTGAAACCCGCAAAATGATGCTGATGAAATAAGCTTTGCTTATCTCTTAGCAAAACAATAGCTAAACACCCCGGCCACAAAGCCGGGGTTTTTTTTGTAATGCTTAGTGAAAGTACACACACTAACCTCGGCTGTATGCACACGTTCTATAAGTAAATATGATTTATCACACTAAACAATCTCCCACGAATTGCATTACAATTACGCATGAATTGCTAATGCCATCCGTATTTCATGCGTAAT
>DIMZ01000147.1:19821-19976 GCA_002425825.1 Cloacimonetes bacterium UBA5553
AGTAATTCGTTCAAGGAAGCAGGTGATATTTTTGGAATAACTGGTTTGCAAGCTAAGTAAAACATATGGTGTAGATATGAATCTACTTAAAGTTTGAGAGGGGGAAGAAATACTCAGCTCAAGGTCTGTTTGTTGCTTTTAGTCCGGCAAGCCAG
>DIMZ01000146.1:0-563 GCA_002425825.1 Cloacimonetes bacterium UBA5553
ACCTGCAAGCAAAGGCGTCGTAAGGTCGGACGCCGATCCGGCCACACACCAAAGGACATTACATGAAGCTCTTTTCAAATGCCATCATCAGCTTGCCGATCAGTGGATGTAAGGATTGCCCAAACCGCATCAGCCAGGCTGTGCGTGTCCCCCAGGGCTTCCTATCTGTCCCCTGTTGCAAGCTGATCTTCACCACCTGGAACAANNACAACCCCCAAAACAACCTGCAACACCGCACCTATGCCAGCGTTGTAGAGCCCGTTGTAAATGGCGGCACCCTACCTGAGTGCCCATTACCAGATCATATAACCACATATCAAGGAGAACAATCATGAATTCATTACTACGTAGTACCCCCCTTATTATTAACCTTCCTGTGGATACTGAAGCATCCCAGGAGTATTTCAAACAGCACCTGATTGATAATGAAACTGCCTTTTTAGAAGCCATTATAATAGCCGAGAGGCTGGCAAACGTTCCGGCAATTATGGCTTCCAGCAGACCAATAACAGTTGCCGTAAGCTCAAGTAGCGTTATTATCGGCATCAAGCTGGCTCAAATAG
>DIMZ01000146.1:612-1626 GCA_002425825.1 Cloacimonetes bacterium UBA5553
AGCGAAGGTGAGCCATACTGGTTCTTTTCTCTGCGCGAAGGTCACGCTGTCCCTTGCTTTCCTTTCTCCTTAGCAAATTCTAAATTGGTAAAAATAGCTCCAACCGCTGACCGCAGAGAAGTAGCACAGGAAGCACCCAAACAAGAAGAAAGCATAGATTCCTCTTGCGAAAGCCCGGAAGAGGAAGAGATCACATCTCCTGGCTACAGGGGAGAGCTTGATGAAGAGATATCCCAACTCACCGAAGCCCTAAAGGCACGTCTAAACGAGTATAATAATTCCCTGCGCCTTTGTTGTAAACAAAAGCTGTTTACTAATGTGCAATCCTTGAATATGCAGCTGGATATAGATAGCTACGTTCTCAAGTCGCTATTCGAAGAACGAACAGAACAATATATAACCAGGCTATCAGCTATCTTGATTAACTCATATCATTCATCTTCTTGGGGTTGATCCGATATGTCTTTTTCCGCTATTTTGGCTAATAGTTCGCGTGATTTGGTAACCAGAAAGGTCTCTGCTTCATCGTCCCAAGTGCGTCCTTTCTCAACACTAAATATGGTCATCATTGCCAATAAGCGGTTTAACACCTTCAATTCCTTCAAAATCTCGTCATTCATG
The DNA here is from genome assembly GCA_002425825.1 of Cloacimonetes bacterium UBA5553. Taxonomy (GTDB): domain Bacteria; phylum Cloacimonadota; class Cloacimonadia; order Cloacimonadales; family Cloacimonadaceae; genus Cloacimonas. Next base: position 1,234 of record DIMZ01000146.1, read on the forward strand.
GGATACTCCTTTATTCTTGGTTTTAGCTTACTCTCCAAGTTGGGAGTATCCCCCTTTTCTGTCAACCCTGCAGTATTAACGAAGGGGCATTGGGACTTGCGCAAGCCACAGATCGGTAATCCGAACACTTGCCCCTTCGCTAATCTTGCACACACATACCTCCCTGGGAGTGGGCAGTTCCGGAATTCTGCCCGCTCCAAATTTTTGGGAGTGGAGGTTCTGGTATGAGTGATCTAAAACTACTTTCCGTCTCGGAATATGCTGCCCGCGTAGGTAAATCCAGACAGGCTATATTAAAAGCAATATCCAGCGGTAAACTACGTGCTGTCTCGGTTCCGCATCCTACCTTTTTAGGCAGAACCGCCTACATGATCCCATGCGAACCCACTGACA
>DIMZ01000146.1:1689-3892 GCA_002425825.1 Cloacimonetes bacterium UBA5553
GTCGTTCCCGCGGAGGCGGGAACCCAGCCCTTTCATCCCTGCGATCAGTGTAAATCAGCCCACCCATCCTGCCCAAATTGTTGCCGTATCTGCACCTCTAAGTGCAATTCAGGCCAGATGTGCCATCTCCTGGTAGAACATTCCAAACGCGCGCAAGAGGGCTTAACAGGCAGACCCAATGGCTGGGATAAGATATATGATTCCTTGGTGGATACCCCCTTTCTGCGCCCTAAGGAAGCCATAAGCACCACTGTCACCACTGTCACCACTGTCGTTCCCGCGCTGGGGTCCCCGAACGCCAACTTGTTGGTGGGTGGGGTGGTCAAGGCGGGAACCCAGCCCTTCCTCCCTAGCACACCCACACTCCAGAATAGACCTCTCGACCCCTCGACATCTCGACCCCTCGACCTCCCCAGCACCCAATCCCTTGCCCTGCCCTCTGGCACCCTAACCCTTGGCTCTGGGAAGCTTTCGGAAAAGATGGAAATAATAGCCCTTCGCCGCTCTCAGGTTTGCCAGGAGGTAACCCGCCTCATGTCTGCTGAAAAGCTCTCATTAAATGCCGCTATTACAGCCTATTTGGATATATACAACACCGGCACACACCACCCGCTTATCTTCGCCACCCTGGATGCCATCAGCCCCAGCACCCTCCGCCGTTGGATGGGCTTATGGGGCAAATCCCGCGATTGGCGAGCCCTTATTCCGGAGTGGAAAAGCGGTAAGGTTGGCCACGAAGTTCCCCTGGATGATTTCAATTGGATTATCGGCTTGCTTCATTCCGATGGCAAGCCCGCGGTATCCTCTGCCATTCGCCTCTGGCACACCAAGCTGCGAGCTGAAGGCAGGCCCCAAACTATTTCCGACAGAACCATGGAGCGCGCCATATCCGTATTCGCCAAGCGCAATGCCGCCCGATGGGCATATATGCGCCGTGGTTCCAAATACTTCCGCGAACACTATCTCCCCAGCATTCTAATCGATGGCTCGGCTATCAAGCCCGGTGAATTGTGGTATTCAGATGGCTGTGTGTGTAATTTCCTGGTCTGGAATCCTTATACTAACAAGCCTTGCCGTCCCACTTTCGTGCCCTTCCTGGATTATGCCTCACGCATGATTGTGGGCTTCGATCTAGATTTCACGGAGAACCGCCGTGTTATCAGCTCCTCCTATCGTAATGCCATCACCCTTTGGGGCTTCGTTCCCTTGTACGTCAAGTGGGATAACGGTAAAGCTTTCAAAAGCCTCTCCGGAAAGAATGTCTCGCGTTCCGAACTGGAGATAATCAAACAACTGGAGCGCGATGAAATAGCCGAAATAGTGGGCAATATCTACGCCACAGGCGTTCAAGAGATATTAGATTCCCTTCCTTACAATCCCACTGGTAAAGCCCCCATGGAACGCTTCTTTGGCACTTTTGATAATGGCTTGGAGCGTTATCTGCCAAATTACCTGGGCAATTCCATTGTTGATAAACCTGCCTCTCTGATGCGCAATGAAAAGGATTTGCAGGCAATATCTGCCAAGCTGAAGGGAGATAATTATCTCAGCCTTTCCGAAGCCAAACTGCTTATAAACTGGTGGATTATGGACGTTTATGCCATGGAACCCAACGATGGCTTAAATGGCCGCCGTCCCCTGGAAGTGTGGCAAGAAGGTATAGCTAAAATAGCCCCGGAACGTAAACGCAATCCCGATGAACTCTGGTACCTCATGCTATCTACAGAGATTAAGAAGCTCGACCGCAATGGCGTTAAAATCCGCGGTATCTGGTACTATCACGAAACCCTTATAGAATACGTGGGACGCAAGGTATATGTCCGTTATGACCAAATGGATGATCGCTTCGTGTTCGTCTATGACGAAGCTAAGAACCCCATCTGCCGAGCTTTGGCGCGTGTGGAGCATGATCCCCTGGCTACCGTCCGCGGTACAGAAGATGACAAGCTTCGCCTGGTGAATGATCTTAAGTTCCGCCGTCAGCAAGAAAAGAAAACCCGCAAAGAGGCTCATAAACTCGCGGATATGACAGTCGGTACCGGCATGTTTTTACAAGACGCTGTGGCAAGGGTTTCTGCCTTGCCCGAAAAGCTTACCAATGTTGGCAGTGAGCTCCCTTCCTTACCCCAGTCTCCTGCCCCTATCCCCGATAAACCTGAAGATAAGCCAGAATCCTCCGAGGTGCTCTCCCGTGAGTTCCTCG
>DIMZ01000146.1:3908-4079 GCA_002425825.1 Cloacimonetes bacterium UBA5553
ACCACATAAAGGAGTATTAGTTATGAATAGCCATCTGCTTGTTAAAACAAAGAATGTTGAACGTGGTCTGGAGTGCCTTTCTTACATCCTCTCCCGCCCGGTTGCGCATCAAGTTGGCATGGGTATGATCTATGGCAGGCCAGGATTGGGCAAAACCCAATTCTCCATGCG
>DIMZ01000146.1:4101-7880 GCA_002425825.1 Cloacimonetes bacterium UBA5553
ACGATTGTGTCTATTTCAGTGCCTTAAAGGCAAGCACGCCAAAGAGCTTCACTGTTGAATTGCTCCGCAAATTGCGTGAACGTTACGAGCCGGGTAACTCCACTCATATAGTAGGCTCAAAAGCCCGGCTCTTCCGCGAGATATTGGATACCATAAACAAAAACACAACCAAGCTGCACATGCCGCTAATCCTGATAGATGAAGTGGATAACATCATTCACTATCCTCACGAAGAGATTATCGGTATGCTACGCGATATCGCGGATAACACCGTCGCCGGGGTGGTGCTGATCGGCATGCAAGACCTGCGCGAAAAAGTGATGAAACTGAACTCCCACTACTACAACCGCTTCATCTACTTCGCCGAGTTCAAACCCCTTTCCGATGCCGATGTGGTAATGATGTGCAAGTCTTTGGCAGAGATCGATATTGCCGAGGACTTGGCAAGGTTTACCAACGAAAAAGCCCAGGCTGGTGGTGATGCCCGCAAGGTGATTAAAGCTATCAGACTATATGAAGATATAGCTGCCAAAGTGAACATGAAGGCACTTGATTTGGCAACATATTCAAAGGTGGTGGGCAGATGAGATCAACCGATGTTTTCATGCGTTTCTACCGCATTAAGGGCTCCGGTTTGTTTAACCTGGACGAGTTCTGCGCGCTTACCGGGCGCACTGTTCGTAGTGCAATAACCCTGCTTGCCAACCGCGAAAGGGCAGGCATCGTTATTCGTTACGATGCCGGAATCTACCTGCTAAAGCCTATAGCTTCTGCCCCCAAACCAAAGAATTACGATTGGCAACCCCAACAGGATAAGCTTGATCTATTGTGGTCTATGTTATCTACTCGCCGATGGACAAGTAAGCAAGACATTACAAAACACTGGAAATACAGCGACACCGCACTAACCCGCTACCTCAGAGCATTAAGGCTTTCAGGTAATATCAAGCATAAAATGGTGGATAAGCAGTCATTCTACCAGAAATCAAAACCCAAAATGCAACTAATCGCCTCATGGCAAGAACTTACAAGGAGGAACAATGTTTGAAATCCGTTACTCTGAGCTTAAACAAATCATGACAAAGCTCTTTAAGTACAAATGGTGGGGCGGTACTTATGACCTTAATGTTGTAGGTATCAGATGCCCTAATCGCACTGCAGATAGCTTCGATGATACTATCGTTGCTGCCTACGTTGATGCCCACGGTAACAACAGACTAACCTCATTTCCAATAACTACCGATCCTGGGCTAAACTACCTTACCAAACCTATAAACGCAAAGGGATGCGCTATACTTGCCCCTGGGCAGTATCTTGGTATGTGGAGATTAGGAAAGCATCAAGGCAAGTATCCTGCATTAGTACAGGTTAAGCCATGCAAGGTGTTTAGAGACATAAACCGCGATTCCAAGCTTGATTTTGAGCCTCATACTTTGGAAACGGGTTTGTTTGGGATTAACCTCCATTACGTAACGGCTAATACGATTGTCCAAAGTATAGGCAATGGGAGCGCAGGTTGTCAGGTGCATCCGGTAAAAGAAGATAACGACTACATTCTATCCTTGGTTAACCTTCAAATGCGCTACATCAAGACCGACGCAGTAAGCTATACCTTATTGCTTGAGTCCGAGTTGAAATAAAGGAGCACTCCATGCCAAAATCACGCTTCAAAGATCAGCAGTCCTACCTATGGCACCTCGTGAAAGTAGCAGAATGGGACAAACAGGTTCCAAATCAAAACCACTCCCGCTTCGCTGCTTACCTGCTCAAAACCTTTTCAGTAACGCATGCCAATGTTCTCACAGACATTCAAATGCGCCAGGCAATCGCCACCCTAAAGCCCTATGCCGCCCAAGCGTCTTTGAAGGCTAAAAAGAAGCTAAACGGGGCTATCATGGCACACGTAACCAAGTCCGGCAAAGACCTCGCCTGGTTACATTACAACATGGAATTATGGGGTTATGGCTCCAGCCTTAGAGAGCTGAGCACAAAGCAAGCCACAACCCTGTTTGCGCTCGTACGCAAAGCACTTGCATAAACCAAATAAAAGGAGAACAACATGAAGCAAAAACAAACCAAACCCACGGCCACGGAACTTAAGTCCTGGGATGAAGTCAACAGCTCTCTCAAACGCCTGGGAGAACTAACCTGCCAAAAACGCGATCTGGAAAACAAAATGACGGAGCTCGTCAGCGAAATAACCGCCAAGTTCAACACTGACGCAGCTCCGCTCCTTTCCGAAATGGAAGCCTTAGAGTCCTCCATCGCGGGCTATGCCACAGCTCACAAAGATGAATTCACCAAAGAACGCACCAAAGAGCTGCCACATGGCACCATCTCTTTCAGGGTATCCACTTCCGTCAAGGTTATCTCCAAGGCTATTTGTATTAAAGCCCTGAAAGCCCTTGGCATGCAGGACTTCATCAACGTGAAAGAAGAGCCCAACAAAGATATGCTAAAAACCCTGGATGACATCAATCTCGCCAAGGTTGCCTGTGAGAAGAAGGTGGTGGACAACATCACAATCGTTCCCAAAATCGAAGTAATAACGGCTATGCCTTCCGCGGAAAAGGGGGACTAATGCTTACTGGCATCATTCAAATCCTTGCCCTTATTGTCTTGTACTTTTTGCTCCGTAGGGCATCCAAGCTTGATCTCGCCAAAGAGCTTGTGCTTAAAAATCACATCCACACCGAAATCAAGAACGCCGTAACGGTTATATGTTCCAGCATAAATGCCTTGGAGGGGAACTTAGACAAGCATATTGATGGCGCACAGAATCGGATTATTGGAGAATCTCACACAGATTATCTCACCTTAAGAGATTGCTTCCAAGCTCTTGCCACTGATGTAGATGTTGCCTATAACTCCGTTTCTTCCAGCCTCATAACCCTCGCTGAAAAGCAGTACCCGGAACTCATCTCCCGCCTCGAAGCCCTGGAAACTCCACTTATTAAGGTAACGGAAGCACAATTAACTTATACCGTTAAAGATGGTGAGGCAAGACGCACGCTCTATAACCGCGTCCAGGATCGTGACAAAGCACTGGCCAACCTTAGAAAGTACGTAGAAGACCTCCAAAATCAGTGCAAGGTAGCCAGAGATAACGAGCAGGTGATGAAAGACACTGCCCGCACTTACCTTGCCGATCTAAACCGTGAGATAAGCTTCATTCATACCTGGATGGGTGAAAAAGGTATGCCAGTAACCGCCCTGCACAAAGCACTGTCCGCCGAATTCAAGGGCGAAATCCCGTCTCAAATCTACCAGCGGGTACAAAGCGAAAAGCTGTTATCCGAAACCATCAAAGATGCTGCTAACGCATAATATACAGGGTTTTACATCGGGGGCTTCGTGCCCCCCTTCCCTGTTTGAAGGAGTTTGAAAATGAAGTGCCCAAAATGCGGAACAAAGACTAAGGTTATCCGGACTATTCGCCTCAGTGCCACCACATATCGCAACCGATCCTGCCCTAATTGCGGTTACATTATTATGTCCTATGAATGTATTATCAAAGATTCCATCACGGAGAGAGTTCTCAATGCATCTCACAAAACTTCTTAAATACCGCAAACTCGCCTCTGCTTCTCGTGAAGACTTGCTCTCAGAGCTTATCCGCCGTTATCTGGCTGGTAAGCTTAATTCCATTGAATTGGAAAACGAACTTGAACGTCTTTACAATTCCGGCACCCCGGCACCCTCTATTCTCGGCAGCAATCCTCTTTATCGCCAGGTTCATTCTCTCATCACCGAAAAGTATCCTGTTCGTGGGGACATCC
>DIMZ01000146.1:7892-10019 GCA_002425825.1 Cloacimonetes bacterium UBA5553
AGCCATGCCAACACCGTATCTGCCCGCGCAGTCACCCAGGAACGCCTTAGCGAATACACCTCTCGCAATGTGCAAATGGTTAAGGTCGTGGCTTATCTCGATGAGGCTACCACAGATATATGCCGCATGATGCATGGCAGAGTCTTCGAAATAGGTACCGCCTCAGAGCGTATAGATGGGCAGGAGCCCCTTGTCCAGCCGGCTAACTTCTGGACAAATAACCAGAACTTCTCCCAAAGCCCATCTTCAGATATGGAACCCTGGCTGCCTCCCTATCATTATAACTGCCGTACCCGTATTGTGCCATACATCGAACCTTCCGACCCTTACGAAGCTTCCATGGATCGCTACAATAATCTAATTCCCTTGCGCGATAAGGATGTGGACACCATCGTCTCAAAAGCCTCAAAATTCGAGTTCGCAACCCGCGAAAAGCTATTTGATCACGTTACTAAACATAAAAATGAGCTTAACCTCTCTACACATAACGAGTATCTCTCAGAAGCGTTAGATTTGCTCAGAAATCCCCTAAATCAAATGGCTTTGGCTATCTCGAAAAGGGATCGTTCACTAAATCTATACGTTTGGAACCCTAAAGTTAGGATGGTTGAAAACGAGCAAAAGCATGATTTTGCCGTCTTTAGCCTTGACAATAAATGCCTCAAAACATTTCATCCTAAAGCATCTGAGGATATTATGAAAAATCTTGATCCCAAGGTACACGGAAAAGTTATGATGCTGTCCACACAGCACATTTCAAAAGGAGCACACATGGCTATAACAGATTATGACGTCAAATGTTATGAATATATCATAGATTACTTTGAAAATGACGATTCAACCGATGAGCAGGAAATGTTTTCCCGGCTTCGCTTTGATAAAGAATGGGATTCTATCTCCCAACCGCTTAAACAGCGCATCCTTGCCGTAGATAAAGCTGTCCTGGATAAATATGCCGATTGGTTTAACTATAATGTGTTTAACGATTATATAGCCTGCATAAAAGCACGCCTAAAGTCCGAGGGAATCCTATGATCCTGCGCATCTATCGCGATTCTGAGCTGGTGTTCATGTCCGAAGACATCATAGACCACAGCATTGACGGCATTTCACTGTCTTCGGTGGACTACTGGTCTCAGGAGGCCCGCAAAGCAACAGTGAAACTGCTTTACACACCAACCCTAAAGTCCCTGTTGGAGGGCACTTCACGCGAAGTGAAAGCCGGTTATCATACCCTAAACTTCATTATTGGTTACCGCAATGAGGATATCTTCTCCGGCGTCCTGCCTGAAGGGGCATTTTCACTTGAATATTACACGCCAACCCGCCAAAAAGTAGAGCTTGAACTCACAGACTATTTCGGCTTACTAGTCACCCTGGCTTCCGACCGCGAACACCAGCTTGGAGCAACTACCCACCCAATCAATGTCCTCCCCGCTATCATCCATTCTTGCTTTACTGCTCAAACTAAAGATGAAATGAATGATAACGCACCCGCTGAGGTTCTTCGCCTTGTTCAGGCTATATCCTGCCTCTCCTACGATAACGCCCAGGCAACCTATAATCCCGAATTATGGCTGCCATGGCGAGTTGTAGATCACGAGATATACGATCACACCACAGACATGTTTCCTATCTACGATTTTGCCACCAGTAGAATCAAGTTTGGCTTCCGCATGGTAGAAGGACAGTTTTGCATCTATTTTCAACATTATGTAGAGATTAGACGGCCACAATCCTCATCATTTCAATACAATGGTCAGCAGGTTACGTTCGTAAAACTCTATCGTGTGCGCGTCTATAGGCTTATCCAAGACCGAAAAGAGCTGTTCGGTTTTGTGGATATGGAAAGCACCAGCCTCAATCCGGTAGTTATCAATCCCGAATGGCCTACCGACCTATTCCAAATCCTTTGGGGTGAGGAATCCTACCGCATTAACGGATCAAAGGTGCTATATAGTGGCAGCATTAGCATTGGTGAAATTGAAACAGTCCCCGGTTGGTATAACGCCAAGAATCTGCTCGAAGAATTCCTTAGGCTCTCACACGGCGTTATTAAGTGCACGTTGGGTCAGTTTAGTATCCTTAACAGGATTGATGATAATCGCCCCCAATTCGCCTTAAATG
>DIMZ01000146.1:10038-11641 GCA_002425825.1 Cloacimonetes bacterium UBA5553
TATGTCTGAGTTAAACTCATCTCCTGTGGCAATTGTCAGCCTGGCACTTTTAGAGGCTGTAGATCGCTACTATATGCGATATCTGCGTTCTCGTAGTCTCTTCCACGAAGCCATCGTTTCCTTCTCAGTGTTGCAGCTATCTGAGCTTACTCCCATCGGAAGCGAAGCTACTCCGCCTACCAACCCCTACGATCTTGTCTATTGCAATCTGGTGTTTGATTCGCGGCTTATTCACCCCCGCGAAGTTGAGAACGACATCTACACAGGGTTAATTACGCTTAGAGGGTGGAGCTGATGCTTAGCATTGATAACGTGTTTGAAGAGCTTGCTAATCGCATCGAGGAGAAGGCTGTTGCTATTGTAGATCGCGAGGGGCTTGTAGCATGGGGAAAACTCAGGCGTGCGGTAACTACTAAGTATCATGCAAACACCAAGACCATTGATGTCTTTGTGGAATCCCAAATCGCACCTTACGCGCTTTACGTGCACGAGGGACGCGAGCCGGGTAAAATGCCACCTGTTTCTATAATAGAGGAGTGGGCACGTAAGAAACGTCTGCTCTCTTCAGTATCTCGGGGAGTAAAGCTTTCAGCACGAATCAACCCTTCTGCTAAGCTGAGTGCAAAACAACAGCAGCTTGCTGATCGCTACCACTCACTTGCCTGGGCTATTGCCACCAAGATCAAAACCAAGGGCATCAAACCCCGCCGATTTCTTATCCAGGCTATCCTCGAAACACTCAAGGACTTTAACAATTGATCAATCTGCTTAACTCCCAGTTCCTCAACATCATTACATGTGCTTTGTCAAACCTGCTGTCGTAATTGTCAAACCTACTGTCATAATAATGCCCGAAACCTCTACTTTTTTCCAAACCTCATAATAAACCATAACTCTACACAACATAACATCTTATCCAAATCCATCACTTTTTCATATTAGCAGTCTTATTACACCCCGAAGCTGAGAAACTTACTTGCATCACAGCTATTTCCTAAGGATGTCCACATTAAAGTTTCGTGGGCACTCAAATTATTATGATATCCCGGGCATGATATGTGCCTTGAAATGAACGCCATACCGCTTGGGATAGTAGTTACTTAAGGATTAACAGCTTCCTCACATAAGGGATATTGTCTTTTAATAGTCTAATAAAATTGACACCATTATCAGTAGAGATTTGCTCATCAGAAAAATTGATTACATGCTCTATCTCAACTTCTGGAGCTTTAATGCCGGTTCGCCCACACTCGCATAAGCGTTAAGTCCCTTGTGGACGGCAGATATTAGCCTGAGGCGCAANNNNTCCATGTTTAGATAACAAAGCCTTCAATTCGTCCTCAAACGGCATTTTGGCATGATGCTCTTTTTGCGCCGCGATATACTGATATACGCTATCCAAAGACGACTTGCTAACCGTAAACGCACCATAGCCCACCTGCCAATTGAATTTGGGATTGTGTTTTTCCCGATACCATTTACTGGAGTTGGTCTTAACCAATCGCATAAATTCCGCAATGCTAAGCTCTTTGGGAAGCATACACAAGATGTGAACATGATCCGCCATCCCGTTTATGATGATGGGTTCACCCTTCAGGCTGCC
>DIMZ01000081.1:0-9861 GCA_002425825.1 Cloacimonetes bacterium UBA5553
AGTATAGCAAGATTGATTACAGCTTCGATAACTACCTAAGCGGCAATTTAAGCACCGGAGAACGGGAAAGCAGTGCCCTCTCAGCAGTAGCACAGAAGAGCTTTTATCCCGCGTATATGGAGCTAAAGCTTTTAGCTGCGGGCAGGGGCGACTACTCTGAGCAGGAGCTTCATCCCACCTGGCGCATAGAAAACGAGATTATTCTGCCCTTTAAGCATGATCTGCGTTTGGGGGGCTATGTTGGCACCGCCTTTTCACAACCCTCGCTGTTTGACATGTACTGGATTGGCGATAGCGAAACCCAGGGAAACCCAAATCTGAAAAGCGAAAGCTCCACTGGCTTTAGCCTATACTCGGTGCTGGGCATAGGCAGGGTTAATCTGAAGCTGGCATATTATTATAACCATGTGGATAACTTAATCCAATGGCGACAATACTATATGAATGGAGTTAGCTGGAAGCCTTTTAACGTAGGCACCGCCGATATCCGCAACTTTGAAGCGGAGACGGATCTAAGGCTTGGTAAACACCTTAGCTTTATCAGTAGTGTAACCTTTACCGATGCAGTGGATAAGTCCACAAACCCCGATGGCAGCCCCAGTCCCACTTATGATAAAAAGCTCGTTTACACTCCCGATACCAAGGTAAATGCCAGGCTTAGCTTTGGCGGGGAAAAGCTGGGAGCGAGCTTGTCTTATGCTTACACAGGCAGGCAGTATAGCACGGTTGATAATCTTATAGAGCCGCTTTCGGCATTTTACCTGTTTGATGCTGCAGCATACTATGTTTTACCAACGCCATTTATGGATGTTAGGTTGGATATCAAGGCGAATAACTTGCTGGATAAACGCTATGACATTTATGCTTACACGCCGCAGCCGGGATTTAACTGGTCTGGAATGCTAAGTCTTTCTACCAAGAGCTATTCTGGTGGTAAATAGGAAGTATCCAGCATAATAAACTGAAGCTTCCTTGAACGAATTACTAATGAATTACGCATGAAATACGGATGAGATGCGTAATTCATCCGTAATAACACCGCAGTGTAATCAAGCAAAAAAAAAGGCGTTCACTTATGGGGCAGCTAAAGGAAACAGGACTAATAGCGTATCCCGGTTATCAGGAAGCAATAAGCTATCTCCTGATAAATGCTGCTAATTAACCTTCTTCACTACGATAAGCTTGTTTCCGTCTATGCCTTGAACTACAACCTTTTCGCCAAGCTCTATCAACTGCTGAGTCTCTTCGATGGCAGCCCATTCTTCACCGCCTACTTTCACAAATCCCTTGCCTTCGGCGGGTATCTCTTTGGTAACGGTGCCTGTTTTACCCTTCAGGGCATACACATTGGTGTCGCCACCTGTTTTGCTAAGCATCTTCCTGCCCAGCTTGCGCATGAAGAGGAAAGCCACAAAACTGATGATGGCAAAAATAAGGATTTGCAGGGGTATACTGCTGCCTACAACCGGAAACATGCTGAATAGTCCGGTTAAGATGGCACCAATACCCAGTGAAATAAAGAAGAATGCGGGATCGAAGATTTCGATGATAACGAATCCTATCCCAATCATCATCCAAACATGCCAGGCAAGTAAGTTCATACTATCTCCTGTATCTATGTGGTTTTATCTTGGTCGTCGGGGGTTTCGGTGCTGCGTTTATCTTTGTAAACTCTTTTCACCTTACGCTTTCCGGCATTATAGGCGTAGCTTTCGGAGTATTTTCCTGTGTAACCGCCATACTGATAGCTCCCGCCCAAGCCACTGGCATTAAGACCTTTTATGCCTATTGCACCAAGGAAGTACATAAGTAGTCGGGTGCCGAAATAAACTATAACCATGCCAACCGCGTATATACCCAGCCACGAGAAGAAGCTGATGGTCATATTCTTTACCGCAATAAAGGCGTTGCTGTTTTTTTGCAAAGGAGAAAGCGTGATGTATAGCAGCACATTTTGTGATTCTTTCAGCTTGTCTAGATTAAGGCGAGATTGGTGGATAAGCGAGTGTAATGCTTCTTTGCGGCGGTTTTGTGTGTCGGTGGGGAAGCGAAGATTATACAGGTCATTCTGTTCTTTTTCGTAAGAGGCAAGCCGGGCAGATTCGGTTTCATAGTCTATATTAACCAGAGAGGTATCTATTTGTTCGATGTGCGAGCCCACAACACCAAACTTGCCAAGGTCTTCCAACACAAGCTTCAGGTCGCCTCTGGGAATGCTGAAAATGTATGCGCCAAAGGAAGCATCATTCTGCTTGCGAATTTGCTTCACAGAGTACTTATCAATGATGTCGCCTATGGCAGACTGAGAACGGCGAACGTCCTGGGCAGTGAAGGATACTTGAGCTTTGTTTATAAACTTCAGATCCCGGTATTCTTGTTGGGATGGCTTGTAATTGAAACTTGCAGTTCTACCTTCTTTGTTCCTGAATTCGATAATCGATGTGGCAATCGCAAGGAAAACGATAAAGATGGCAATACCTTTCACGCGGTTTTTAGTTTTCTTATCCACTTAGTCCTCTTTATATGTCTTATTTATTAATTCTTTTGCATGCTCCAAAGCAGTAGTGCTAATGCTGCCCGATAGCATTCTGGCTATTTCATTCAGGCGTTGCTTATCGTCCAAAACAGTCATTTTCACCTGACTATGCTCACCTATTTTTTCTTTGCCGATGGCAATGTGATTATCGGCATGAGCGGCAATCTGCGCCAGATGAGTAATGCACAATATCTGATGCCTGCCGGCAAGTGTTCCGATAAACTCAGCAACGCTGGTGGCAGTTTTACCACCAATTCCGGCATCAATCTCGTCTAATATCATCAGCTTTCGAGAAATCTTATTGCCCAGTACTTGCTTGATAGCCAACAAGATGCGGGAAAGCTCACCTCCGCTGGCTACTGCCACCAAGGGCTTCAGCTCGAAGCCGGGATTTGCCGAGAACAGATATTGAACGCTGTCGTTACCAGATTCAGAAACAGCCATTATATACTCGGATAGTATCTTTTCATCATTGCTTTTTTTGTCAATCCTAATTTCGAAGCTGCCATTGGGAATACATAGCTTTTGTATGGATAGTTCTAATTGTTCTTTCAGGCTTGGGCATGCCGAAAGCCTAATATCCGATAGCTGGTCTGCTGTGCTTTTCAGATTAATGTAGTCCTTTTCCAGCTTGCTTTCCAGTTCGCTTATTGCTGCTGCCATATCGCCAAGGTCGGCTAACTGGCTGGCACGCTGTTGAAACAGCTCAATCAGTTCTTCTATGCTTCGCACTTTGTGCTTGTGTAGCAGGGAGTTTATGGCGTCCAGTCTGGCGTTTATGGCGTTCAGTCTATCAGGGTCGGCGGATAAACTGGCTTCAATTGTGTCTATCTGTGAAGCAGCTTCCTGCAGGGCTTCCATTGCCTGGCTGAGGCAGAGCCCAACCTCTTGCAGGTTTGTGCTCAGGCTGGTAAATCGCTTTAGTTGTGAGGCAAAACCGCTTATCTGGTCATACACGCTGTTTTCTGCTTCAAACAGTCCATGCTTGGTCAATTTTGTAAGCTGATCTATCTCCTGTACATTGGACATCAGCTCATATTCTTTTTGCAAAGCTATATCTTCGCCCACTTCCAGCCTGGCGGCTTCCAGCTCTTCGTATTGAAATTGATAAAGCTCACGAAGCTGGTTTTGCGTGTCATAGCTGGCTTTCATCTCTTTCAGACGGCTAAGATCATCCCTTATGCTCCGGTATAGCAGGCTGAATTGCTCGCGGGTGCTGGTTGCATTTGCGAAAGCATCCAGCAGTTCAAGCTGATAGCCTGGGTTCAAAAGTCTTTGCTGGTCGCGCTGATGGTGAAAGTCTATCATTAGGGGTTTCAATTCTTTCATCAGGCTTGCTCCAACTTTCCTTCCGCCAAGATAGTAGGTAGATTTGCCCACTGTGCTTATCTCACGGGCTAATATCACTTCTTCATCGGGCATAACTCCGCTTAGGGAAAGCAATTCGCTCAGGCTGGCATTATCAGGTGGCAGAAAGCTGGCTTCCAGATAGATGGGCTGGCTTTTGTCATAAGCCTCCACCCCTGCCTGATTGTCGCCAAAAATTAGTGAGATTGAGCCCACTAATATAGACTTGCCTGCTCCCGTCTCTCCGCTAATAACCGTTAATCCTTCACGAAAGGAGAGCCGTGTTTCTGGTAGCATCAGATAGTTCTTTATGTAGATTTCAGTTAGCATCATTTACCCAAGTGTAGTTTGTTGCGTAGAATCTGGTAAAACGTGCGGTTAGATAGCTTTATAAAAGAAACATAGCGCTCCGAGGCGGTAACGCTGATCTCGTCACCTTCCAGGATTGCCATGCTGTTCTCGCCGTCAATCTGCAACATTGCCGGCTGCTGTAGTCCGTGAATTTTCATGGTTAACCGCTCGGTGCTGGGAAAAACCATGGGGCGCATGGATAGAATGTGCGGATTAAGCGGGCTTAGAACAATCGCCTTCATCTGAGGCGAAAGAATTGGGCCTCCTGCTGCCAGGGAATACGCTGTAGAGCCGGTTGGAGTGCAGGTGATTACTCCATCGCAGCGTGTGTCAAAAACGTAACGTCCAGAAGCCTTTATGCGCACATGAATCAATCCGGCACTTTCTGCCTTGTAAACTACAGCATCATTTAGAGCAAGGCCGTTGTAAAGCACTTTCCCTTCACGCTTTAGCTGGCAGTTAATTAGCATTCTGTTCAGTAGCTTGTATTTGCCAAGCTTCAGGGTGCTTAGTGACTTGGCTATCTCAGGTAGCACGCTTTCAGACAAAAAGCCCAGGTATCCAAGATTTATGCCTAGTATCGGTGCGCCGGTATCGAGTGCCAGTTGCTTAGCCCGCAGGATGGTGCCGTCACCCCCGAATACCAGAATGCAGTCAATTGCTGCTTTCTTGCCATACGGAAGCGGCTTTATGATGTCTTGCATCTGCTCTTGTCCACCGGGAGCGGCAAAGTAGTTTATCTCGCTGCCTTCGCGCAGGCTTTTTAGCAGGTCGTAGATGCTGTGTTTATCTGTAAAACGTGGGTTGATGCAGATGGCAAAGTTCTTCATTACAAGCCCTCATATATGCCGATGTAGCTGTCGTAACGCTCAATAGGTATGCTGTCGTCTTCCACTGCCTGCAAAACGGCACAGTCCTGTTCATGGCGGTGGCTACAGTCCTTAAACTTGCACATATCAGCCAAGCTCGCGAAGCCGGGAAACACCTTTGGGATAAGCTGCTTATGATCTGCATGCAAGCTTACTGTTTTTATGCCGGGAGTATCCAGCAAGTGGCCGCCAAAGCTCCAGGGCATCAGCTTCGCTTGCGTGGTAGTATGCTTGCCTTTCTCGTTAAAATCACTTACTTCTGCGGTTGCAAGATTAAGCCCGGGCTCCAGATAGTTTATCAGTGTGCTTTTACCCGTTCCCGAATGCCCGGTGAATACAGAGTCCTTGCCCATTAACAGTTGCTTCAGCTCTTCCATTCCAGTGCCATCAACCGTGGAGGTGCAAACAAGCGGGATGCCCAGACTGCGGTAATATGCTGTTTCCTCTTCCAGTTCATCGGGGAATTCCAGCAGGTCTATCTTATTTATTACAATAATAGGGCTTATCCCCTGAATGGCGGCAATGCACAGATACCTGTCTATCAGCCCCGGCTTATACATCGGCATACGCCAGGAAGAGGTGATGATAACCTGATCGATGTTTGCTGCCAGGATAATCTCTTTTTGAAAGCTGCCTGTTCCATAGCGGATGAGAGCATTAGTGCGGGGGATTACGTTCTCTATGCGATAATCAGGCGCATTTGAGGTATCCAGAGACACTTTATCGCCCACAGCCGCAAGAGAATGGCTTTTATACAAAAACTGCTTTAGCCTGCCGCTCATGTTGCTGGGGAATACCTCGCTTCCTACTTCCACCAAATACAGGTAGTTGCTCTTTATCTCTGTGATTCTTCCTTCCACCAGTTCCATGCCGGACTTGAAGGTATCCATGCTCTTGTTATGCGTTCGTGCCGTTTTGAATAGAGCTTGTTCTTTTTCATCATCCAGGATGTCGATATCCGGCAAGCTGATGTTTCGCAACTTGCCGGAATACCGCTTAACCTGTTTTTTATCTTTTTGCTTCATTAACTACTTTGTTACGGGCAATATGGCATGGAATATCTTTTCCGCTTCTTTTATCTTGGTTTCGGAGCCGAACACCGCATAGTGATCCTTGCTCATAATTGCTTCCACCATGTCTGCATAAGCCCTGATGTCTTCCACTTTGGTAGCCAGAACTTCGTCGCGCATTTGCTGTCTGTCTTCGGCAGTGAAGCCCGTAATATAGTCTTCATCGGCTTTGCTGCCCATCGATTCCGGTGTATCGGGATAGTCCAGAGCAGACATCTCGCCTATTATATACTTGTCCATTTCCCGCTTGCTGCAGGTGAAGTGGCGCAGGAAGTCCGGCACTTTATCGAAGGTATCAAGGGTTTCCATAAGGTTAGGATCCCTATAAGACCCAAAATATTGGTAACCGCCCATAGTGAATCCGCTCATGGCACCATAGGCACCACCTTTTACCCGCAGTTCCTGATACAGGAAGTTGTTGCTTAGAATGTTGTTTAACACCCGAAGCTTACCGGAATATGAGTAGCCTTTTCTAAAGAAGTTTCCGCCTTTGGCACAGAACTGCACCTGCACTGGCGCATAGATGCCTTCATTGTGGTCTTTTATGCTGAAGTGGTTTTCTGCAGGCTCATACTCTGCATCCGGCACATCTTTCAGCAGGATTGGCAATTCAGACACTGTGGCAGCAAAATCTTCTTCACAAGCACTGATGCTAACTATCAGGTTTTGGCGGGTAAAGGCATTGTTTTTCACCCAGTTCAGGGCTTCGATAACCTCGTCCATACCGCCATCCAGCTTGCTAACCAGATCTACCATGAAGTGATAAAAGCCCAATCCATTGGTAATATCCTGCCAATGATGCAACTGCGATAGCTGCTTGAACATGCGGGTAACAGCAACGCCGAAGCCTCCCTGAATAACCGATGCTTCCATCTTGGCTTTCAGTTCCAGTAGCAGTGTTTTTAGCCTTTCCGGTTCATCGAATAGCGGTTGCAGAGCCATTTCGGCAGACAGCTCCATCATCTTAGCAATCTTCGCCTTCACAGCCTTGCCGCGGACTACAAATTTCGGCATGATATCGTCTGGGTCTTGATAGCTATTAAAGAAATCCAGACTAAGACTTATCCCGCCGGTATGAGTGCTAATCTCATTTGAGCGTTCGGCGAAGCCATAGGACTTGCTGTTAAGCCAATTAACCATATAGCTGTAAACACGCAACCAGGGCAAATCTACTTCCTCGATATGCTTCAAATCAAAATAGCTCTTTAGATATACAATGCCATTGGCACTAACGCTATGCTTCAGCAGTGTATAGCCGTCATTTTCCTCTTCCTCGCAAGGATATATGGGCGCATCCGGCTTCATATCTTCCAGGCTAAGCAGGGGTATCTTTTCCAGTTCTTCAGCCTTGGGCTCTTCTTCCTGCCATGCAGTTAATTGCTTGTTAAACTCTATCAACTCCTGCATTTCTGCTTTACTCATCTTAGCTTTTTTGGTCTCAAGTATGGCGGCAGTTTTGGCATCATTTTTGGCAATTAAGCCGGGCACAGGCTTAAACACAATCTTGCTGCTGTGCTGGTTATTAATAAGTGCATCGGTAATTAGCTGCTCGAAATATGGCTCGGTTAAGGCTTTGCGCATCTCTGCCAAAGTAGGCTCAAAGGCAAGTGCATTTAGCGGATCTCCGCCATGGTTCCATTCGCCCAGGCTGGTCCACATATAATACAAGCCTTTGGGGAAACGCTGCATCTGAGCTTCACGCAGGAAGAATTCACGGCTGTTCAGCACTGCTTCCACCAGTTTCTTATCCAGGCCTTCTTTGGCTAGGCGGCTAATCTCGGAGTTTATTAGCTTTACCAGTGGCTCTATGTTCTCATCCTTCACTTTCTTACACACTATGGATATGGTCGGCTGCAAGATGTCTGTTTCCACGGTAGTATAAGAATCCTGTGCCAGACCGGAGTCGCGAATGGCTTTCTTTAGCGGAGAAGCCGGAGTACGCATGAGGATTTCCATCATAAAATCCAGTGCCGTAGCCAGATGCTCGTCGGTAATCTTTCCATAAGTCCAGTTAAGAGCAAGATAGTTTTGCCCGGTGGTGTCGCTATTCTCGTCCACAGGGTAATCAATCTCCAGGCTCTTACTCTTACTAAAGGGCTTTTGCAGCGGGAAGCCGATGGTATCTCCGCTATTGTCGAACTGGCTAAGGTATTCACTATCTATCAGCTCAAGAGTTTTATCAATGTCCACATCGCCATACACGGCTATCTTGCTGTTTGAGGGATGGTAATACTTTCTGTGAAAATCCAGGAACTTATCATAGCTAAGTTCGGGAATTGCCTCGGGATCACCTCCGCTCTCGAAGCCATAAGGCGTATCCGGGAATTGGGCATGCATACATCTGCGGCCGATAATGCTTTCCGGCGAGGAGAATGCACCCTTCATTTCGTTGTAAACCACACCCCGATAATTCAGGGGTGCATCTTCCGAAGTTAGCTCATGATGCCAGCCTTCCTGATGCAATATATTTGGCTCAGTGTAGATATTGGGGAAGAACACGGCATCCAGATACACTTTCATTAGGTTCATAAAGTCTTTGTCATTGGTGCTGGCAACCGGATACATGGNNCCATGGCGTTTATAAAGGTATTCATACTACCCTTAATAAGCTCCATAAAGGTGTTCTTAGACGGGAAATTGCGTGAGCCGTTCAATACCGAGTGTTCCAGGATGTGCGGACAGCCAGTATCATCTTCGGGTATGGTTTTGAAGGCAATCATAAATACTTTGTTATTATCTTCGCATTCGTAATGAATAAGATCTGCACCGCTTTTCTTGTGCAGATAGCGGTGGGCAGTGGTTTTAATCTCTTTAATTTCACGGCTTTCCAGCAGTTCAAATCCGTGTTTCAGCTCGCTCTTTTTCATGTTTCCTCTTAAATAATGCTATATTCTTGCAGGCCTTTACGCAATATCTCGCGGTTGGCGTGTTGTAATTTACACATGGGGCTTCGGAATTCCAGCTCAATCATCCCCATCATGTGCAGGGCTTCTTTGGCGGGTATGGGATTGGTTTCTATAAACATCAGGTCATTTATCTTGGCAAGGGCCTGATGCTGTTTGGCGGCAGCAGCATAATCCCCTGCCAGGCACATAGAAATATGCTCACTCATCATTTTGGGCACTACATTGGCAGTAACAGAAATCGTGCCTTTTGCACCCACAGCCATCAGAGGCAGATTTAGCGCATCTTCCCCGCTGAGTAATGCAAAGCCTTCCGGGGCATCACGAATAATTTGAGTGGCTTGCACAATGTTTCCGCTGGCTTCTTTGATGCCAACGATGTTCTGATGTTCATGCGCAAGTTTAACCGCGGTTGCAGCAGTCATATTCACTCCGGTGCGCCCGGGAACGTTATATATAACAATGGGGACATCTACTTTGGTGGCTATAGTGCCGAAGTATTCCAGCATACCGGCCTGGGTTGGCTTTATGTAATAGGGCGTGATAACCAGGGCATAATCTGCGCCAAGCTCTTTGGCTTTGGCGGTTGCCGCCAGGGTTTGATGCAGGTTGTTGCTACCTGTGCCAATCATCACCGGCAGTCTGCCACCTATCTTTTGCATGGCAAAACGCAGTAAGGCATCCTTTTCGTCCGAAGCCAATCCGGCAGTTTCAGCGGTTGTGCCCAAAAGCAATATGCCGGTGGTGCCATTATCGATATGAAACTGAATAAGACCTTCCAGGGC
>DIMZ01000081.1:9897-10064 GCA_002425825.1 Cloacimonetes bacterium UBA5553
AACCAATGCTACATAAGTTCCTTGCAGCATAATAACCTCCATGGTTTTATCCTATTGTTATGTAATACACAATTTATTCCAATCTGATGGGAAGCACCAATTTAGTCAATATAAATCGGATTTTACTCACTAACGGGTGTGTGATATCGTGGAAAAGTGGAAAAGTG